>JAISEY010000003.1 GCA_031263865.1 Endomicrobium sp. | reverse complement strand
AATTCTAACATCAAATATATACAAAAAAGTAAAATTTCCATTTATAAAAAAAGAAATTTATAAAATTAAGAAATATATATTAACTGGAACATTCAATACATATAAAGCATTTAATACTTGTTTTAATAGATTTGAAGATTTTGTATTAGCAGATTACAATGAAATAAAAAAGATAAAAAATTTATTTAAAAAATTTGGATGTGTTAGCTTAATGACAGGATCTGGATCAAGCGTTTTTGGAATAATAAATTCAAATTCTGATATAAAAAAAATTATATTAAATATTAACAAACATAAATGGAAGTTTTGGCTAGTTAATACAACAAATAATTAAACAATTTTCCGGGATTGTGTAATGGTAGCACAAGGGAATTTGGATCCCTTTGTCTAGGTTCGAATCCTAGTCCCGGAGTAAAAATAATATACGAAATTTAAAATTAATTTTAATAATAAAAATGAAAAACAAATCAATATCATCTATTGGAGAGTTTGGTTTAATAGATATAATAAAAAAAGAATTTTCAAGCAAAACAAATAATAAAAATATTGTTGTTAACATTGGAGATGATTGTTTTTGTTTTAAATCAAACAACAATAATATTTTTGTAACAAAAGATATTTTAATTGAAAATGTGCATTTTAAGAAAGAATGGACTACTCCAAGCGATCTTGGAGAAAAAGCAATAGAAGTTAATGTAAGTGATATAGCATCTATGGGCAATGTAAAACCAAAATACGTATTTATAGGTCTAGCAATACCAAAAACCATGAACGAATTATTCTTTAGAAATTTATATATTGGATTTAAAAAAGCTTGTGATAAATATGGAATTATAATATCTGGTGGAGATACAGTAAAATCTAATATAATAGTAATTTCAATAACATTAATAGGAATATGTAACAATAAACAAATTGTAAGAAGAGATAGTGCAAAGGTTAATGATTTAATAGGAGTAACAAATACGTTTGGAAATGCAAATGCAGGAATAGAATTGTTGCATAAATATGGACTAAATCATAAATATACTAATAACGAATTTTTTTTAATCTCTAAACAAAATAACCCAAAATCACGTTTAAAAGAATCAATTATATTATCATCTTATATTAATTCTCTAATAGATTCATCAGATAGTTTATATACATCAATTAACAATATTATTAAAAATTCAAATAAAGGTGCAAATATATACATTGATAAAATCCCAATTTCACATAATTTAAAAAAAGTTTTTAAAAAAAAAAAAAAACAGTTAAATTTTGCATTGTTTGGTGGAGAAGATTATGAACTAATTTTTACTGTATCTAAATCAAAAGCAAAAATTATAAAAAAGCTAATTCCTAAAATTACTTATATAGGGAACATAAATTTATCAAAAAAAATAGAATATTTTTATAACGGTGAAAAACAAAAAATTAAATATTCGGGATATAAACATTTTTAAAAAAAAAATTTATATTACAAAAACAGCAAATGAAACAAGAAATATTGGTAGTAAATTTTTTTATTTATTAAAAAAAGGTGACATTGTTTTTTTAAATGGTGATTTAGGAAGTGGTAAAACAACTTTTGTGCAGGGAATTATAAGATCATTTTCAAAAGATAAATTTGCAAAGAGCCCAAGTTTTTTATTAGTGAAAGAATATAATATAAAAAAAATAAAATTTTATCATATAGATTTATACAGACTTGAAAAGATTAATAGCACTAACATTGACATTATATATGATTATATTTATAGTAATAATATATCAGTTATCGAATGGGCAAATAAATTAGTAAATATTGAACATATCAAAACATGGGATATAACAATTGATACAATTGGATCAATTAGAAAAATAACAATAAAAAAGAAGGAAATATGAAAATTTTAGCTATAGAAACTTCTTGGAAATCATTAAGCATAGCTTTAAATGAAAACAGTAAAACAATAACATCATTGTATTGCAATCATGAAAATATAAATTCTGAATCTATTTTTGAAAAAATAGATTTTTTGCTAAAAAATATACAAATTTCAATAAAAGATATAGATATGTTTGCAGTATCTTCAGGCCCAGGAAGTTTTACAGGTATAAGAATTGGAATAACAGCAGCAAAAACATTTTCACAATCATTAAATAAACCCATAATTGCTATAGATAGTCTGTCAATATTAAAATCATCAATCCCAAAACAAAAAGGATTAAAAATATTTGTTGCAATTGATGCTTTAAGAAATGAAATATATATTAAAAATAATAAAGAAATTATAATTAAAAATATAAATTCGTTTATAAAAAAAATTAAAAAATTAAAAAATAAATCATTAATTGTAGGGAATGCTGCAATTATTTATAAAAAATTTTTTATTAAAGACTTAGGAAGAAATTTTATACAATTACCACAAATTTTACATATGCCAAATGCTAAAATATTAGCATTTTTAGCTTATAAAAAAAAAAAATTAGCAACAAATAAATACAATGATATAAAACCACTATATATTCGTCGCTCTTATGCAGAAGAAAATAAAAAAACATCTAAATCAAACACTTTTATTTAATAAAATATTATTGATTTTATGCTTTATAAAATCTTTCCCAATAAAAATTGTTATATTTTGATAAATATTAATATCATATGATACAAAAATTTTCCCAATTCCTAAAATTTTAAATATTTTTAATGCATTTTTAAATTCTCCATTATGATTCTTTATTAACGTTTTATCGTAAATAACATTAGAATTTCCCCAGTCTAAAACATCAAAACCACTTGTTCTTAAAAAAAATGCAATGTTTTTCGCAATATTATATTTACAAGATGCATTTTTTATATCTATAGTAACATTTCTTATATTAATATTTTCATTAATATCAATAATAGAATACATGCTATTCAAAATTTTTTTTATATTTTTTATATTAGGTTTGATTTGGCCTTTATTATGTTTAACCGGAAAATCATAAAACACAATATTAGGTTTAAAAAATTTCATTTTATAGTAAATTAAAATAAAAAAATATTTTTTAATATTAGTATTAAACAAATGATATATTTTATAAACATTAAATATTTTTAATGAGATAAAATTTAAAATAGTATCTATTATATCTGATCTAATCAAAAAATTAGTATTATCATCAATACAATAAAAATTATTTTTAAAAATTGATTTTTTATTATTTTTTTTATATATAACTTCACTCAGTGCTTTAAAATTTGAATTAATAAAAAAATCAATTTTAATATTACCTATTACTTTATATAAATTAATATAGAAGTTATATATTGCAACATTGCTATTGCTATCAATAAGATCAGTATTAAATATATCTCTAATGCTTTTTTGTTTTACTAAAGTCCCTTCTATTTTATCAATAACAACATCAGTATTTATAGGTAAAATTTTTAAAATATTATTTTTTTTATCATACAATATTATATACATTTCCAAACGATTTAAAAATGTTCCATCTAAATCATATAATAAAACAGAAAAAACTATTTTATTAATATTTTTTTTGTTTTTTATTATTTTTACATATTTAAAAATACAAAAAATAAATATAAAAAAAATAAATACACAAATACTAATGTTTTTCAATTTTTTTATCTTTGAGAACATACCAATTCCAAACATTTATACTTTGTTCAGATAAACATTTTAAATTTTCAACAATATTTTTAATTTTTTTTGAAAAAATATTTAAAAATATATCATTTAGTTTATAATCAAAAAAATTAAAAATAATTTCCAAATATTCATTTTTGTAATGAGAAATGTAATCTGAAATAAAAACTATTTTTTCAATATCAGTCATATTTTTTCTACAAACAGTATGATTTTTTATTGCATTTAAAATATTTACATCACTTACATTAAATTTTTTTTTTGCAATTATTTCTGAAACACATGAATGCAATAAATATGGTGAAAATTTGTACATATTTTCTATTTTTTTTAGACTATAATTGCTAAATTTTTTTAAAAAAAATACAAGTTCTTCATGTGTCATAAATTTTGAACAATCATGTAATAATGAAGCAATTTTAACTTTAAAAATATCACAATTATTTTTTAATGCAATGTTAGATGCAATAATTGATGTATCAATAGAATGTTTAAATTTATTTTTATTTAAATTTATATACAAATATTTGATTATTTCTTCTATATTTATTCTTTTATATTTCATATTTAAATTTTACTTGTATAACGCTGATTATAACAATTTTTTAAAAAAATTATCAAATTAATAATATTTACAATGTAACAATATAAAAAATAATCATAATACTTTTATAATTAACATACAAAAAAATTATATTGACTACAAATTAACAATAAGATATAATATTTAATTATTTTAAACATATTTATAAAGAGGGTTTTGTATGACAAAACTTAAAACTGGAAGACATACATCAAGTATTTATGAATCAAAAAAATCAAAAAAAAGAAATAAATTGAATTCTATTTTAAAGAAAAAAATAAAAAAAGCAATAAAAGCTATTAAAAAATCAGTTGAAAATAAAGATATAAAAACAGCAGTTGAACAATTACCAATTGCTTTTTCAAAATTAGATAAAGCAGCGAAAAAACATGTTATACACAATAATACATCATCAAGACAAAAGGCAAAATTATCTAAGCTTATTTCAAAGATAAAATCTATACAAAAAAAATAATTATTTTAAAGATTGGTACAAATGAATATATATACTAGTTTTATTATTTCAATAAATGTATTTTTTTATCTTTTAAAGATATTAATAAATTTTTTAAACATAAAAAAAACTTCTAATAATATACCAGAAGAATTTAAAAATTATTATAATTATGAAAAGTATTCGAAATCTCAACAATATCTAAAAGAAACAACAAAATTTTCTATGATTACATCAACAATTATATTGCTTGTAAAAATTCTTTTTATAACACAAGGAATGTTTAATTATATAAATAATATAGTTATATCATTTAATATTAGTCCTATTTTTACTGGATTAACATTTGTACTTATATTTTTTTTTATATTTGAAATATTGGGAATACCTTTTTCAATTTATTCAATATTTAAAATAGAAGAAAAGTTTGGATTTAATAAAATGGGGAAAAAAACTTTTTTTTTAGATTTAATAAAGTCATGGATTGTTAACATAATAATAATTTCTATTATATTACCAGTGATATTATTTATTTTTATTAATTCATCAATGTATAGTGCATGGCTATATGTTTTTGTATCTGTAATCATAT
Organism: Endomicrobium sp.; assembly: GCA_031263865.1. GTDB lineage: Bacteria > Elusimicrobiota > Endomicrobiia > Endomicrobiales > Endomicrobiaceae > Endomicrobiellum. The sequence goes on along the minus strand of JAISEY010000003.1, from coordinate 149,989 downwards.
TTGAAATATTCATTATTTTTATATCTCCAACAGTTATAATGCCTATTTTTAATAAATATACACCAATAGAAGATTGTAATTTAAAAAATGAAATTGAAATATATATGAAAAAAGAAAATTTTAAAATGAGTGGATTGTTTAAAATTGATGCATCAAAACGTTCAACAAAATCAAATGCATTTTTTACAGGATTAGGAAAATTTCGTAGAATAGTGTTATATGATACTATTATAAAAAATCATAATATACATGAAATATTGAGCATTTTAGCACATGAAATGGGGCATTACAAGTTAAAACATATAAAAAAACAAATGATCATTTCATTTATAATTACTGGAACTATTATATTTTTTATTTCTCTTTTTGTGAATAAAAATTTATTTTATTATGCATTTTTAGTAAATGGGAAGCATATATATATTGGCATAGTATTATTTATAATGTATATATATATTCCTTTTTATACAATATCTTCTATAATTCTAAATTATTATTCAAGAAAATGCGAACATGAAGCAGATATATATTCAATAAAAACTTATAATCACAAAGATGACATGATTAATGCATTAAAAAAACTTTCTGTTGATAACTTGTCAAATTTGTATCCTCATAAATTAAAGGTTTTTTTTGATTATTCTCATCCACCAATTTTGAATAGAATTAAAAAAATAAAATATATAAAATAATTTTAAAAACAATTTAAAGGTAAAAATGAATAATTTATTAAAAGATTTATTAATATCTGATGGAATTTCTGGTTATGAAGAAAATATATCAAAATTAATAATTAGTAATTTATCAAAAATATGTGATGAAAACAAAATAGATAAATTTGGCAATGTTGTTTGTAGTATTGGAAAAGGTAAAAAAAAAATAATGATATGTGCACACATGGATGAAGTTGGAATGATAGTAAAGCATATAAACAACAAAGGATATATATTTTTCTCAAAAATAGGTGGAATAAATGATTCAATTTTACCTGGTAAAATAGTTAATATAATAAATAAAAAAGGTAAACGTATAGTTGGAATAATAGGTACGAAACCACCTCATTTAATGTCAGATGAAGAATTTAAAAAACCAATAAATTATAAAAATATGTTTATAGATATTGGAGTTTATTCAAAAAAAAATGTATTAAAAACTTTAGATATAGGAGATCAAATAATTTTTGAACCAAAAATTGGCAAACTAAATAATAATGTTTATTATGGAAAATCAGTAGACAATAGAATAGGATGCTATGCTCTTATTAAAATATTAGAAAAACTTAAAAAAGAGGAAGATATAGGAGCTAAAATATATGCATGTGCAACAGCACAAGAAGAAGTTGGATTAAAAGGAGCTAAAGTATCATCATTTAATATAAATCCAGATTTTGCTCTTATATTAGATACAACAATTGCTGGTGATACTCCTGGTATTGAAGAAAAAGATTCTTCTTTAAAAATAGGGAAGGGTGTTGCAATAACAATTATAGAAGCTTCTGGAAGAGGAACTATAATTCCAAGAAAAATACGAAACTTTATTATAGAAACAGCACAAATAAACAAAATACCTCATCAAATAGACATCATTAATGGAGGTGTAACAGATGGGGCAGTTGTATATATGAATAGAAGTGGAATTTTAACTGGCATTTTAAGCATACCAACAAAATATATACATGCTCCAATTTCTGTATTTAATATTAAAGATATAAACGCAACTATTAAACTAGCTGTTAAAATTATAAAATCTATAGCAACTAGTAATATAATATAAAATTATATATGATTTAGAACAATTGCACTAGTAAGATATATATCTTCACTACTAGAACCTCTACTCAAATCACTTACAGGGTACAAAAGACCTTGCAATATTGGACCAATTGCTGTAAATCTGCCAAGCCTTTCTGCAATTTTATACCCGATATTACCAGAATTTAAATCTGGGAAAATTAAAATATTTGCATTCCCAGCTACTTGTGAATTTGGTGCCTTTTTATGTCCTATATTTTGTATAATAGATGCATCAAATTGCAATTCTCCATCAACATTAACTATATTATCATTTAAATTTTTAAAATAATTTTTTACTAAATCTGTGGCATCTTTTATTTTCAATAAACTTTTGCTATTAGAACTCCCTTTTGTAGAGAAAGATAACATTGAAACATTTATATTTCTATTTGGAAATGTTTTTCTAAAACTTTCAACGCTAGATACAGCAATATCCCTCAATCCAAAAACATTAGGTTCAGGATTAACAGCACAATCTGCAAATATAATAGGATATTTAATAACACAATTGTCTGTTGGTGGTACCATAATAAAATATGAAGAAACTATTTTTACATTTTTTGAAGTACCAATAATATTAAAACTAGCTCTTAAAACATCTGCAGTATCATAAGCAGCTCCACAAACACATGCATCACACTTCCCACTTTTTAAATACATCATTGAAAAATACAAATAATCATTAAACAAATTAATTTTATCACAATCATCTATTTTTTTTTCTTTCCTTGCATTAAAGAATTCACATATTTTATTTTTATCAAGAATTTCAACATCAATGTTAACTATCTCAATTTCTGAAAGATCAATTCCAATAGAAGAAGCCATATCAATTAATTTTTTTTTATTGTTAGTTGGCAAAATTACTGAAGCAATATTATCACGAACAATCATTGTAGCAGCATTTAATACTCTTGTATCAAAACTTTCAGGTAAAATAATTCTTTTTTTTTTACCTATATTTTTTGCAAATTTTAAAATATTATTATTTATATCCACAAATTATTTCTCCTAAAACACAATATTTTATATTTTTAAACTACGATCTCTTATCTCTTTTCTTTTTATTTTCCCACTAGTAGTTTTTGGTAATTCATTTACAAATTCTATAATTCTTGGATATTTATAAGGAGCTGTGTTTTCTTTAACATAATTTTGAAGTTCTATAACCAATTCATTGGTTGCAATATATCCATTTGCAAGCACTATTGTTGCTTTAACAATTGTTCCTCTTATAACATCAGGAATTCCAGTTACTGCACACTCAAATACAGATGGATGTTCCATTAAAATACTTTCTATTTCAAATGGACCAATTCTATATCCAGAGCTTTTTATAACATCATCAGCACGACCTATAAACCATATATATCCATCTTTATCTTTATATACAACATCTCCTGTATCATACATGTCTTTTATAAAAACACTATTTGTTAAAGTTTTATCTTTATAATATCCAGAGAAGAAACCTATAGGTTTCTTCTTTTTTATTCTTATTATTAAACGACCTTTTTTATATATTCCACACGATTTATTGTTTTTATCAATAATATCTAGATCCCAGCCTGGAGATGGTTTCCCTATTGATCCAGGTTTTACATTTACCCATGGAAAATTTGCCACAAATACAACAGTTTCTGTTTGACCAAAACCTTCTTTTATACAAAGTCCTGTACTATTCTTAAATTTATAAAAAACCTCAGGACTTAACGGTTCTCCAGCACTTTCAACATATTTTAATTTAGATAAATCATACTTTGAAAGATCAACTTGTATAAGATGTCTATATACTGTTGGTGGAGCACAAAATGACGTAATACAATATTTTGAAACTTTCTCAATTAAATCACAATGATTGAATCTATCATAATCATAAATAAAAACACTAGCACCACAGAGCCATTGTCCATAAATTTTCCCCCACGATGCTTTAGCCCACCCTGTATCAGCAACTGTAAGATGCAAACTATCATCATCTAAATTTTGCCAAAATCTAGCAGTTAAAATATGGCCCAAAGGATATAAAAAATTATGACAAACCATTTTTGGCATACCTGTTGTTCCTGATGTAAAATATAATAAAAATTTATCAAGAACTGCTATATCATTATTATTAACAGATCTATGGAAAACATTTTTAAATTTCTTTATTTCACAGTTATATTCAAGCCATCCACTAGCATACCCATTAACAGAAATTAGATTTTTTAATCCAAAACAATTATCTTTAACACAATTTATAGTTTTTATAATTTTTTCGTCTGCTATAGCAATAATAGTTTTAACTGTAGCAGTTTTTACCCTATATTCTATTTCTTTTTTTGCCAATAAATGAGAAACAGGAATTACTAATGCCCCTATTTTATGTAAAGCAATCACACAATGCCAATATTCAAATCTCCTTTTTAATATTAGCATAACAGAATCACCTTTTTTTATTCCTAAATATTTGAAAAAATTTGCTGCACAATTACTCTCATTTTTTATATCATTAAATGTAAATATTTTTTCTTTGTTTTCATAATTACACCACACAATTGCTTTTTTATTAGGATCATTCTTTGCAATTTCATCAACAACATCAAATGCAAAATTGAAATCTTTTGGAGCTTTTATTTTATAATTTTTTACAAAATCATCATATGAATTATAATTAATTTTTACATACTTTGAAGCTAACATTTTTTATTCTCCACTAAATATTTAAATAAATTACAAATAGTATCTATTTAAAACAGACATTTTATCATCAAATTCATAAACAACTGGTATAGCAGTTGGTATATTAACATTAACTATATCACTATCACTAATGCTATCAATATATTTAACAAGTGCTCTCAAACTATTACCATGTGCAACAATAATAACTTTTTTATTATTTTTTATTTGTTTAACAATTTCTTCGTTCCAATAAGGAACAACTCTTGAAACAGTATCTTTTAAACTTTCAGCTAAAGGCAAACTAATATCAGGTATTTCTTTATATTTTATATCATCTTTAAGATATTTATAATTTTCCTCTTTCAATTTTATTGGTATAGTCTCATAACTTCTTCTCCAAATTTTAACTTGTTCTTTTCCATATTTTATTTCAGTTTCTTTTTTGTTCATACCTTGAAGATTGCCATAATGTCTTTCATTCAATTTCCAATTTTTAATTATTGGAATCCATGTCAAATCCATTACATCAAGCAATTTCCAAAGAGTTTTTATTGCTCTTTTAAGAACAGAAGTATATGCAATATCAAACATAAACTTATTTTCTTTTAATTTTAATCCTGCATTAACCGCTTCAATTTTACCTACATCAGATAAATCAACATCAGTCCAACCAGTAAATTTATTTTCTTTATTCCAAATACTTTCTCCATGTCTCATAAAAACAACTTTATACATTTATAATCACCCCAAAAAATATTTATTTTACATTTTGTTATTTTTTATTATTCTATTAACAGCACTTTCTAACGTTCTGGATACAATAGGTTTTATTCCAATATTAATCATTCTATTATATTCTTTCATACCATGTCCAGTAAGAACTAAAATTCCACTTCCACCCATATTTAATCCAAAAAAATAATCTCTAAAAGTATCACCAATTGCATATGATTTTTTAAGATCAATACAAAATTTTTTTACACATCTGTCTATCATACCAGTTTTTGGCTTTCTACAATTACATTTATCAAAATCAACATGCGGACAATAACATACATCATCAATTTTTGCTCCTTTTTCTTCAATTAACTTAATAATTTTTTTGTTTATAAATTTCAAATCATTTTCAGTAAACATACCTCTAGATATACCTGATTGATTTGTTGTAATTATTACAACAAACCCAGCATCATTAAGCTTCTTTATACTATCAACAACAAAAGGATATAATTCAATTTGTTTTGTAGAATTTAAATATTTTTTATCAAAAATAATAGTCCCATCTCTATCTATAAAAACAGCAGAGAGTTTAGAATTTTTTTTTCCCATATTTTTTTATCATTTTCTATAAATTTAAGTTTCACAACAAGAACAGCAATTTTTTGTTTTATACTAATATCAATATTGTTTAATTTAACAGAATCTTTCATAGTAACAACAAAATAGGAATTTTTATATTTTTTTACCAATTTTTTCATTAAATTATTATCATAATAACTATGATCTCTGAATATTATACTATCTTTTATTTTTATACCAGACTTTTTAATTGAATGTGTAAATCCATCAATAAAACCTATAGCACTTAATGAATAAACATCATTTTTTTTCAAAAGTTCAATATCAAAATTATAATCTAAATCTACAGATTTATATATGAAATCGTCATTATAAACCATAAAAATATTATTATTTAATGATATATCAATAATTTTTTTTTTTAATTTAAAAAGTTCATCAATCCCAATCATATCTGAATTTGTAATCATTATAATAGATGATCTTTTCAAAGCACTTAAATTTTCTCTTAAATTACCAGCTGGAATAAGTAACCCATTGCCAAATGGATTATAAGCATTTATACAAACTACATCAATATCTCTTTCAATGTTCCAGTGTTGAAAACCATCATCTAAAATATAAACATCTGTATTAATTTTATTTGCAAAATTTAAAGCATTATCATATCTGTTTGCACCAACAATAACAACTGACTTTTTAACACTTTTTGCAATTAATAAAGCTTCATCTCCACTATCAAATACATTAATACCACTAGCACCATTTTTTAAAACAATTGGAATTTTTGTTTTTCTAAAATATCCATGCGTAAGAACAGTTGGATTTTTTTTATTTTTTACAAAAATTTTTAAAAGTTCAATTACAATAGGAGTTTTACCACTACCTCCCCAAGTAATACCACCAACACTAACAACTGGTTTGAAAAGTTTTTTTGAAATACTAAATTTCTTGTCTAACTTATATATAAAAGAATAAACTAAAGATAATGGATATAAAAGTTTCATCTCAAAATAGATTGTAAAACATAAATAATTTTAATAAATTATATTTAGATTTAAATCAAAAACAACATCCACAAATCTTATGTAATGATAATAATTAACATTTATACAATATTTATTATAATCATTCAATATTAAATTACGTGTTATATACTTAATACACTAATTTTAAATCATTTTGTATAATCAGAGTAATTAAAATTTTTTTAACATATAATAATATAATAGCATTATACGTTTTTTAAATGGAGCAAATATGAAAGTATTAATTGGATTGAGTGGAGGAGTAGATTCAGCAGTAGCAGCATATTTACTAAAGAAACAAGGACATAATGTAATTGGAGTAACAATGTCAATTTGGGATAAATCATATACTATTAACAATTCATATAAAATAAATAATTCATGTTTCGGACCAGAAGAAGATGATATAGATTCTGCAAATAAAATAGCTAAATTTTTAAAGATACCATTATATATACTAAATAATAGTAAAAGATATAAAAAGATAGTAATTAAAAATTTCATAGACGAATATATAAATGGGCGTACTCCAAATCCATGTATATTATGTAATACTTATGTAAAATTCAAAATTATGGAAATTATGACAAAAAAACTTGGAATCAATTTCGATAAATTTGCAACTGGACACTACGCAAATATAAAATTCAATAAACATTTAGGAATATATCAATTATTAAAATCAGTAGATAAAAACAAAGATCAAACTTATTTTTTATATAGACTTTCACAAAAAATTCTTTCAAAAACAATATTCCCAATAGGAAAATATACAAAATTCCAAGTTAGAGACATTGCAAAAAAAATAAATCTTCCAGTAGCAGATAAACATGATAGTCAAAATTTTTATTGTGGTAATTATAGAGATATATTAAATTTGAAACCAAATATTGGGGATCTAACTGATAAATACGGTAAAATATTAGGCAAACATCAGGGAATATGGAATTACACTATAGGAACAAGAAAAGGATTAGGACTAGGAGGTATGAAAAAAGCATTGTATGTTGTAAAAATATTAACAGATAAAAATATTGTTATAGTAGGGGAAAAAAAAGACTTATATTCTTCATCTCTTATTGCAGATAAAATTTTTTGGGGATATACTATACTAAAAAATGCAATAAAAGTAACAGCAAAAATACGCCAACAACATAAATATGCAAAAGCAATAATAAATAAAATCAATAAAAATGAAGTAAAAGTTGAATTTTATAAACCTCAAATATCAATAACACCTGGTCAAAGCATAGTGTTTTATAAAAACAATGCAGTTATAGGTGGAGGAATAATTAAAAATAATTTATATTAGTATTTTTTTTTTAAAAACATATCTAATGAAAAACATTTTATATAATTTGAAAGATATATATCTATATAATACCATATTTTTCTATCTTCAGATTCATCAAATATATAATCAATATCATTGCCGGAACAATTTAAAAGTTTTTTTATATTTTCTTTAATAATTTTATCAATTTTGACATTATTGTTTTTTAAATATTCATAAAAATTGTAACCAGATAATTTTAAAAATCTCAAAATAAAAGCCATTAACACACGTTTTGGATATTTGCATATACATAATATCTCCCAAACTCTAGATATCAAAATATATTTTTTGTTATTTTCGAAATTGAATGTTGTAAATTTATCAATAACTTCAATTGTATATAAAGCGTATATTGTTTTTTCAAAATCAACTTTTATTCCTGTATTGTTTTCAATTATACGAGCACCTGTAACTTTTGCTATTAAAGTAATATTATTAGTATAAATTATAAGTTCACTTTTAGTTAATGGTTCTGTAGCATATGAAAGTTTTGCTGTATTTTTCTTTGCACTTGGAACAACAACTTTTATTTTCCCAAATTCATAAGAATACAACGTAACAAGTTTATCGTATTCACCATATATTTTTGATTTTAAAATCAAACAATTTATTATAAAATACATTTTTTATTTTTTTTATAATATATTAATTAAATATACTATTAAATAAAACATTTTGTCTTCTAAACATTTTTTTCATACTATTATAATCATAATCCTTATATCCACAAAAATGCAATATACCATGAATTATTAAATAACTGAGTTCATATTTCCATAAAATTTTATTTTTTTTCGCTTGTTTTTTTGTATATTCTTTTGAAATATAGATATCTCCAACAAAATATTTTGGAATTAATAAAAATGAAATTATATCTGTTTTTTCTTTTTTTTTTTTATAAAAAAAATTAATTTTTTCCATATCATTATCATCTATAATTACAAAATTTAGATAATATTTTTTAATTTTTTCACATTTTAATACAACCAAAGCAGTCTTCTTCAATAATTTCACATATTTATTTGGAAAATTATTAAATTTTATAAAATTAGTTTTTTTATTATAAATAGTATCAATAACAATCATATATAATTAACAAATTTAAAAATTTCATTTGCAAACACAAATATCTAAACAAATTAATCTTATAAAAAATATAAACTGTAAATATTTTTATTTTATTTATTATAATAATCCTAACTCTTTTAAATCATCATTTTCTACTGTTGATGGAGAACCAAAAAGAGGGTCAAATGATTTCTGTGTCTTTGGAAAAGCTATTACATCTCTTATTGAAATTGTTTTGTCAATAATCAAAGCACATAGTCTATCAAATCCAATAGCAAAACCTCCGTGAGGAGGTGCCCCATGATTAAAAGCATCTAATAAAAAACCAAATTTATCATTAACAATTTTGTCTGGAATATTAAGAATTTCAAATACCTTTTTTTGAATCTCGCTTTTATGAATCCTTATAGATCCACCACCTAACTCAACACCATTTAATATTATATCATACGCTTTTGATTTTATATTGCAAATATTTTCACAATTACAAATATTATATTCGTCTTTAGGTGATGTAAATGGATGATGTAATGATTCCCACTTATTTTTCAAATCATCCCATTTAAAAAGCGGAAAATCAACAATCCATAAAAAATTAAAATCATTATCATCTATAAGTTTTAATTCATTTGCAATTTTAACTCTTAATAATCCTAAACTTCTAGATACTATTTCTTTTTTATCAGCAATAAAAATTAATAAATCTCCAGATTTAGCATTAAATTTTGATAAAATCGTTTCTATTTCTATTTTTTTAAAAAATTTTATAACATTTGAATCTATTCCTGAATCATTAACATACATATAAGTTAAATTTTTAGTACCATATTTATCAACAAATTTTGCAATTTTATTGATTTTTAAAAACGAAGAATTATCTTTTTTTTTAATACAAATTCCTCTAACAACTCCACCTTTACAAATTGTATTAGAAAATATATTGAAATTACTATTTTTGAATTCATTAGAAAAATCATATATTTTCATATCGAATCTTGTATCAGGTTTGTCAGAACCATATTGCAATATAGCATCACAATACGATAATCTATTAAACGGAATTTTTAAATTTATATTTAATAAAGTTTTAAAAATTTTTTTTAACATTTTCTCAACTATACACATAACATCATTTTCATCAACAAATGACATTTCAACATCAATTTGTGTAAATTCTAACTGTCTATCAGCACGTAAATCTTCATCTCTAAAACATTTAGCAAATTGATAATATTTGTCAAAACCAGCAATCATTAAAATTTGTTTAAAAAGTTGAGGAGATTGTGGCAATGCAAAAAAACTTCCATGATGTAATCTTGACGGTATCAAAAAATCTCTTGCTCCTTCATATGTAGATTTTGTCAAAAAAGGAGTTTCTATTTCTATAAAACTATTCTTATTAAAAAAATCCCTAATTTCTTTTGCAATATTATGTCGAATAAAAAAATTTTTTTGAAAACTTGGACGACGTAAATCAAGATATCTATATTTTAACCTTAATTCTTCTGAAGTTTCAACATAATCAGAAATCTTTATAGGCAAATCTGTACAATAATTAAGTATTTCAAAATCATTAGCTATTAATTCAATATCTCCATTATCAATATAATTTTTTATAGTATTTTTTGGCCTCATTTTTACTATTCCTTCTACAGTTATTACAAATTCAAGGCCTATTTTTTTTACATTTTTAAAAATAATACTATCAAGATTTTGAAAAACAATTTGCAAAAACCCAGATTTGTCCCTTAAATCAATAAAAATTAAATTACCATGATCTCTTAGAGAATGGACCCATCCAGATACAACTACATTCATATCAATATTTTTTTTTTTTACTTCACCACAATAAAAATTTCTTTTCACAAATTTCCCTCTTAACACATTACAATAAAAATGATACTAATTTTGAATCTTATTTTTTAATTTTAATAAATTAGCTTGTAATTCTTTTGGTATTTTATTGCCGAACTTCGAGTAAAATTCTTCTATCATTGAAATTTCTTTAATCCAAGATTGTCTATCAATTGAAAATAATTTTTCAAGAATATTTTTCCCAATTTCTAATCCATCTAAATTTAAGTCAAGAATATTAGGCAGCAATCCTATTTCAGATTTTTTCACATCAACATTGCCATCAATTCTATCAATCATCCATTTTATAATTCTAGAATTATCTCCAAACCCAGGCCACATATGTTTACCATTTTCATCTTTTCTAAACCAATTAACAATAAATATCTTTGGTTTGTTTTTTATTTTATTTCCAATATTAAGCCAATGTTGAAAATAATCTCCCATATTATAACCACAAAAAGGTAGCATCGCCATCGGATCTCTTCTAACATTCCCAATATCACCACTAGAAGCTGCAGTTATTTCAGAACCGACGGTAGAAGCCATAAATACTCCATTATTCCAATCATTAGTTTCAAATACTAATGGAATTGTATCTTTTCTACGACCACCAAAAATAATACCTGAAATAGGGACACCTTTTGGATTATAATATTCTTTTGAGAGTGTAGGACAATTATATATTGAAACTGTAAATCTTGAATTAGGATGAGCAGCAGTTTTATTAGAATCTTTAAAATACTTTTCACCTTTCCAATCAGTTAAATTCAATGGGATTTTATCAGAAAGACCTTCCCACCATGGAACATTATTATCATTGTCAATTGCAGTATTAGTAAACAATGTTGGCAAAAACTTATTATTTTTTAATGTTTCCATAATAATTTGATTTGTTTTATAATTAATTCCAGGAGCAACACCAAAAAACCCAGTTTCAGGATTAATTGCATAAAGATTGCCATCTTTGCCAACATTTAACCAAGCTATATCATCACCCAAAGTCCAAACTTTGTAACCTTTAAAAACAAATTTTAACATTGCAACGTTTGTTTTACCACAAGCTGATGGGAATGCACCAAGAAAATAAGTTATTTTACCATTTGGAGATTCTACACCAATAATAAACATATGTTCTGCTAACCAGCCTTCTTTATAACCTAAATATGATCCTATTCTTAATGCATAACTTTTTTTGCCAAGCAATGCATTACCACCATAACCAGACCCAAAACTCATAACAAGATTTTCTTCTGGAAAATGCATAATATATCTTTCACTAGGATTAAGAGTACCAACAGAGTGAATACCCCTAAAAAAATTAGAACTATCACCTATTCTATCAATAGTTTTATTGCCAACTCTAGTCATTATTTTCATACTTAAAGCAACATAAACTGAATCAGTTATCTGAATACAATCTTTTGCATATTCGGATTCATACATTCCCATCGTAAATGGAATAACATACATAGTTCTATTATTCATGGAATTACTAAAAAGTTTTAACATTTTTTTTTTGGCTTCATTAGGTTCCATCCAATTATTATTGGGTCCTGCTTGTTCAATATTTTTTGTACATACATAAGTCAAATGTTCAGTTCGTGCAACATCATTAATATTAGATCTATGATAATATGAATTTGGATATTCATTATGATTAAGTTTTTTCAATATAACTTTATCATCAAATACAGAACGTTGAGCAATATCCAACAACTCTTTAGTTTCATTTTCAGACCCATTCATAAAATAAACATTTTTACATTTAAAAAGATCCTTCATTTCATTTATAAATAAATTAATCGGTTTCATAAATAATCCTCTATTACATTATTAAACTATAACCAACATAGTTCCTCTTTTTCCTTAATTTTTTTTTTAATTACAGGATATATAACATTAACTATTTCATACGGATTGAACCATAATTTTATTTCTCTTTCAGCTTCATAAGAACTTGATGAACAATGAATGACAGTTTCAAAAATGCCTTCTGATGTTATTCTTCCATATGAACCTCTAATAGAATTACTATTTGCTTTCTCTGGATTAGCAAAACCAACAAGTTCTCTTATATTTGAAATAAGATTTTCACCTTGATAAATAAAAGCAATAACTCTATGCCACGGTTCTTCGTAAAAATTTCCTTGTAAGGAATTTACAGTTTCATCAAAAAATGGCTTATTTTTAATACCATCATAATGTTTTTCAGCCAATTCTTTATTAACTTTAAGAACTTTAGATGCTACAATGATTGCATTTAAAGAAGAAAGTCTTGAAAGGATATTCCCAACCAACGATTTTTTCACACCATCTGGTTTTATCAACACTAGAACTTGTTCAATTTTCATTTTTCTTATCCTTTAAATTAAATTTATTTTTGCTAATTGCATAATATTTCATAAAAATATTGAATATTCCAGAAAAAACATATAAACTAAACAATATAAAAATAATATTTTGTGGAAATATAATTATAAGAAGTATAAGAAGTATAATTAAAACAAAAAATCTGAATGATTTTGGTTTTGATAATTTTATTTTTTTAAAAGATATATATTGTATATTAGAAACCTCAAGTAAAGATAAAATTATCATTATAATAGGCATTATTTCAAAAAAAATAGGCATATTCTTCATTAAAATTGGTATTGTTTTAAATGTTAGACTTTTATATGGGGCAACATAAAATAATTCATAACTTAAAACAAAAGACATAAGAAGACCAGCAGCAGCAGGAACAGGCAATCCAACAAAAGAATTGCAAACTATACCTCTAATTGCAACAACATTAAATTTAGCTAATCTTAGTCCGCTACATAAAACAAATAACACAGAAATCGCGATTCCAATTTTCCCAGAAGAATTAAAAACTAACTGATACATCATTATTGATGGAGCAACACCAAATGATACAAGGTCACTTAAAGAATCTAATTGTATGCCAAATTCACTTGTTGTTTTAGTAAGTCTAGCAATTCTACCGTCAAGTATATCAAATGCTATTGCCAAAATAATTAACCAAGCAGCAGTAGTAAAATTGCCATTTATAGATTCAATAATAGATAAAACACCACAAACCATGTTAGCACAGGTAAAAATACTTGGTAATATGTAAATTCCTTTTTTCAATTTTTCTTCATACATAAAACAAAACATCCTAATTTATATTTTTAATTTAAAATAGCAAAAATTGTAACACCTGCTATAACCTTATCACCTTTTTTTACTTTAATATCAACATTATAAGGCATATATAAATCAACTTGAGAACCAAATTTTATCATACCTATTTTATCTCCACTATTCAAAACATCTCCTTTTTTTACCCATAAAACACATCTTCTAGCAAAAAAACCAGCAATTTGTTTTAAAATATATTTATTACAATTACTATCCTCTATAATAACAATATTTTGTTCATTAAATATATATGCATCTTTTCTCATTGCATTTAAAAATTTACCATATTTATGATCAATTTTTATAATCTTACCAGATACTGGAGATCTTTGTAAATGAACATCAAAGATTGATAAAAAAACTCTTATAATTTTTTCTGTTGGAGTATAACTTATTTCTATAACTGTTCCATTACATGGAGAAACTATAAGATCATGTCCACTAATTATTTTTATTCTAGGATCCCTAAAAAAATATACAAAAAACAATGAAATAATAAAGCACAAAGAAGAAATAAAAATAAACAAATTATAATCACAAACAAAAAATAAAATGAAAATTATAAAAATTGGAGTAATAATAAAATAATAACCATCTTTTAGTATTTTCATTTTATCCCTCAAATACAATATGTTTTATAGATATAAAAATAAAAATTTAAATATGAATTTGTGAGAAAAGAATTTTAACAAAATCATATATATTTGTCAAAAATAAAAAATCATATTTTTAAAAACATTATATGATTTTTTTGTTTAACTTAAATAATAAATATGAATTTATAAAACCGTCTATATCACCATCCATAACAAAATTAATTTTAGATGTTTTATATCCAGTTCTGTGATCTTTTACAAGCTGGTATGGCATAAAAACATAAGAACGTATTTGATTTCCCCATTCTATAAAACCTTTTTCATCATAATGTTTTTCATTAAAAGATCGTTTTTTTTCTATTTCAAATTCATATAACTTTGATTTTAACAATTTCATTGCAGTTTCTTTGTTTTTTGTTTGTGATCGATCATTTTGTGATTGTACAACTATACCAGTAATAATATGAGTTATTCTAACAGCAGAATCTGTTTTATTAACATGTTGTCCTCCAGCACCAGACGCTCTATAAGTATCTATTCTTATATCTTTATCTTCAATGTTTATATTAATATTATTATCAATTTCAGGTATTACATCAACAGAACAAAACGATGTATGTCTACGTTTATTTGAATCAAATGGAGAAATTCTAACAAGTCTATGAACGCCAATTTCTGATTTTAAAAAACCATACGCATATTTCCCTTTTATTAACATTGAAATACTTTTTATTCCTGTTTCATAACAACTAAAATTACTAATAACTTCAACAGTAAAATTTTTATTATATGCCCATTTTGAATACATCCTTGTTAACATCTGTGCCCAATCACAAGATTCTATTCCACCAGCTCCAGCATGTATAGAAACAATAGCATTATTTATATCATGTTTTTTATCAAATTGCATTTTGAATTTAAAAAGTTCTATCTCTTCAACAATCTTATTAAAATCACATTCTATATCATTTAACATTAAAGAATCATTTTCTAATATTGCAATATCTTTTAAATCATACAAATCTTTTATTTCTTTATTTATTTTTTCCCAAAAACAACACACATTTTTTAATTCATCAAGCTCAGACATTATTTCTTTAACTTTATTTTTATCATTCCAAAATTCAGGAGTAGACATACAAAATTCAATTTCATTGATTCGATTAACTTTTGAATTTATATCAAAGAAACCTTCTAAAAGAAATTATTTTTTGTTTAATCATATGTCAATAATCCAAAAATAAAATTTCACAATAAATTAATATTCAAAATTTATATAAACACAAGCAAAATATAATACATAGCAGGAGCAGCAAATATAAATGAATCAAATCTATCAAACATCCCACCATGTCCTGGAATCAATGTACTTGAATTTTTCACATATCCATCCCTTTTTATAAGAGATTCTGATAAATCTGAAAATTGACTAATAATAGATATTACAAAACCTAATGTAAATAATTTAAAAAAATTAATATTGTTTTTTATGAATATATATTTACAAATAAACATAGTTATTATTCCAAATATAATACCAGCAATTGATCCTTCAATACTTTTTTTAGGACTTATCCCAGAAAGCTTATGTTTCCCAAATAACATTCCAAAAATATAAGACGCAGTGTCCAATACCCAGATAACAACAAAAAGCAAAATAACAAAATTTAAACCATTTTGTAAATTATATATGTAAACAATGTGAACAAGTGAAATTGGTATAAAAAATATTACGAAAAATGAAACAGATAATCTTTCAATGCAAAATTCAGTATTTTTTTTAAAAAATTCAATTATAAATAAAAAAAAATATATAGCAATATACAAAAAAATAATTTTGTTTACAAAAAAACATAAAAACAAAAAATTAATTGACGACATAATAAGTGAAATTAAAAAATATGGATTATACTTCTTTAAAATAATCAAACATTCCGCAACACATGTAAATGATATAACAAACATAATAATATAAAAAGATACAACATTGTAACATATCATAAACATCATTATTGGGATTCCAACAATAGATGTTAATATTCTAATTATAAATTCGCTTTTTATATTATTAATCAAATTTATTAACTCTTTATAAAAGTTAGGAACAACTACCAAAACGTCTTTTTCTTTCTCTAAATTTAATCATTGCATTTTTTAAATCTCGTTCAGTAAAATCAGGCCACAATTTTTTAGTTACATATATTTCAGAATATGCAAGCTGCCAAAGAAGAAAGTTTGATAGTCTAAATTCACCTGAAGTTCGTATAAGCAAATCAGGATCAGGCTGACCTTTTGTATAAAGTAATGATGACACAATCTTTTCTGTTGGTTTTTTTATATTTAAAATCAACATTTTTTCAAAAACATGCACTAATTCTTGTCTTCCACCATAATTCAAAGCTATATTTAATTTTAATCCTTTATTTTTAGATGTAGTATTGCATGCAAATTCAATATCTTTTATAATATTATTGTTAAATTTTGATATATCACCAAACACTTTTAACTTAATATTAAGTTTATTAAGCTCTATCAATTCTTCTTTTATAAATTTGTTCAACAATAACAACAAAACATTAATTTCTTTTTTTGGTCTTTTCCAATTTTCAGTAGAAAAAGCATATAAAGTCAAATTTTTAATTCCAAAATTATTAGCAGCAATAATAATTTTTTTTGCAGTTTTAACACCTTGTTTATGCCCAAAAGTTCTTGGTAAAAATTTTTTTTTTGCCCACCTACCATTACCATCCATTATAATAGCAACGTGTTCAGGAATAAACATTTTTCAATACCATAATTATTCAATAAAAATTGCACTAACAGGACAATTTGTTTCACAAATACCACATGATACACATTTGCTACTATTTATAACACATTTGTCATTTTTTTGCTCAATAGCAGATTCAGGACAACTACCAATGCACGCACAACAACCAACACATAAATTATTATCAATTTTATAAGCCATTACATAACCTCTTTATTTTTTTGTATAACACATCTTATATACTCATAATTTCTTTTTCTTTGCAGATTGATATATCATTTATTCTTTTTACATATTTATCAACTAATTTTTTTATATCAATTTCAAATCTTTTTTTTTCATCTTCACTTATAATCTTATTTTTCTCTATTTTTTTTAACTGTTCAATCACTTTTTTCCGTTCATTTCTTATAGAAATTTTAAAATTTTCAGATATTTTTAACATAAATTTTACTGTTTCTTTTCTTTTTTCTTCACTAAAAAATGGAATCAAAATACGTATTGCTTTTCCATCATTTATAGGAGTAAGTCCAATATTAGCTTCAAAAATTGCTTTTTCTATATTATTCAATTGTTTAACATCCCATGGATTTATTTCAATAGTTTTTGAATTTAAAATTGAAACACTTGCAATTTTATTAATTTCCAAAAATGAACCATAAACGCAAACTTTAATATTAGATACCAATGAACTATCAGCTTTGTTAGTTTTTAAATGAGATAATTCAACAGTAAATACATTAATAATATTTTGCATTGATACTTCTGTTTTTTTTAAAAAATCATTGAATTCAACTTTATTATAGTCCATTAACCATTGTTCCTATTTTTTCACCATCCAATACTTTTTTTAAATTCCCTTTCTTACAAAAATCAAATACAATTATTGGTATGTTCATATTTTTACATAATGAAAAAGATTGCAAATCCATTACTTTCAATTGTTTATTTATAGCATCATCAAAACTTATTTTTTCAAATTTAACAGCATTTTTATTTTTCTTAGGATCAGCATTATATATACCATCAACTTTCGTAGCTTTTAATAAGACATCTGCTTTTATATCAATAGCTCTAACTGCAGAAGATGTATCAGTTGTAGATAATACTCTACCAGTACCTCCAGCAAATATTACAATTTCACCTTTTTCAATACATTTTACAACTAAATCTTTATCAAATTTTTCAACAAGTCCTGTTACAATATCATTAGAAAAAACTCTTGATTTTATACTATTTTTATTTAATAAATCACTTAGCGCAATTGCATTTATAACTGTTGCTAACATCCCCATCTTATCAGCATGAACTCTGTCCATGAAATTATTATCAGCTCCTCTCCAAATATTTCCACCACCAACAATAATCGCAAGTTCAAAATTTTTATTATCACTAACAGACTTTATTTCACTAACTATTTTTAATATGCTATTCCTATCTATGTGCGACAAATCACTAGAAAACAACTCACCAGAAAGTTTTAATAAAATTCTTTTTTTACGAGTAATAATATTATTCTTCTCCAATTTTAAACCTCACAAATCTATTTACTATTATATTTTCATTAAGTTTTGCAATAGTATCTAAAATTAAATCCTTTATAGTAGTACTACCATTTAAATCCCTTATATATATTTGATCATATAAACACACCTGATTATAAAATTTTTCAATTTTACCACAAATTATTTTATCAACAATATCTTTAGGTTTATTGCTTTTAATAAGTTGTGATTCATAAACAGACTTTTCAGATTCAAGAACAGCAGAAGGTATTTGATCACGTGATACATATGTAGGAGATAACGCAGCTATTTGCATTGATATTTCTTTAGCTAAAAATTTAAATTCATCAGTTCTTGCAACAAAATCAGTTTCACAATTTATTTCAACTAAAACACCTAAAGTGTCACCACTATGTATATATGAATAAATAATACCACTTTTAGTAGATCTAGACGATTTTTTAATACTAACAATTATATTATTTTCTCTAAGCCATTTACAAGCCTTTTCTATATTATTATCAGATTTTTTTAATGCATTTTTACAATCTACAATACCAGCTCCAGTAATTTTTCTTAATTCTGTTATAAGATTATTAGACATATATAGAATCACTCCAATTTTATGTATAAATTTTACAAATACTTTTTAGTTTAAAGAACTATTTATCATTTCTTCTGATTTTTTTTCAATAATTCCTTTACCATCTAAAACAGCATCTGCAATAATAGAACAAAATAATTTTACAGATCTTATTGCATCATCATTTCCAGGAATTGGATAATCAACAATATCAGGATTGCAATTCGTATCACAAATCGCAATAACTGGGATATTTAATTTTTTTGCTTCAAACAAAGCAGTTGATTCTTCATTAGAATCAACTATGAAAACAAGATCAGGCAATGACATCATATTTTTTAACCCTTCTAAAGTTTTTGAAAGTTTATTTTTTTCTTTTTTAAGAATTAGAAATTCTTTTTTTGAAAACATACTTACATCAGAACTATCGCACATTTCCACTATTTTATTGTATTTCAAAATAGATTTCTTTACTGTTTCAAAATTTGTTAATGTACCACCCAACCATCTATTATCAACAAAATATGCACCACAGCGAGTAGCTTCATCTTTTATGGAAGTTTGTGCTTGTTTTTTAGTACCAATAAATATTATGCTTTTTCCATTAGAAATAAAATCTCTTACTATATCATAATTTTTTTTTAATTCCTTTAATGTTTTTTGAAGATCAATGATATGGATTTTATTTCTTACTCCAAAAATAAACTTAGACATCTTTGGATTCCATCTTCTCGTTTGATGTCCAAAGTGAACTCCTGCCTCCAACAAAGCTTTCATAGTAATATTAGACATTAATTTTTCATCCTTGTATTTAAATAACATATTTTATATTTTACAAAAAAACTTTTTTTGTTTTCAAGTTTTATTAATTTTATATTCTCATAATATCTGCACCTAAACGTTGTAAATTTTCCTCGAACATATAATAGCCTCTATCTAAATGATAGACTCTAGAAATTATAGTTTTACCTTCTGCAGCAAGTCCAGCTAAAACAAGAGCAGCACCAGCCCTAATATCTGACATCATAACTTGAGCACCAGAAAATTTTGTTACTCCATTTATTTTAACAACTTTCCCATTTATATATATATTAGCACCTAATCTTTTAAGTTCTGCAACATGCATAAACCTATTTTCAAAAATATTTTCTTCAATAAATGATTCTCCATCTACAAGACTCATCAACACCATCCATTGAGCTTGAACATCAGTTGGGAATCCTGGATAAACTTCAGTTTTTATATTTTGTGGACATAAATTATTTGTCCATTTTGCATGTATAACATTTTCTGTTTCTTCAATATATAAACCACTTTTTTTTAATTTTTCAAGAATTATCCTCAAATGATTTGGAATAACATTCTTAACAAAAATTTCTCCTTTTGTTATAGCAGAAGCAATAATATAAGTTGCAGCCTCTATTCTATCAGGTATTAATCTGTGATTGAATCCATTTAATTTCTTTACACCATTTATAACAATTTTTTTTGTTTTTTGTCTAATAATTTTTGCTCCCATACTATTCAAAACATTTATTAAATCTTCAACTTCAGGTTCACATGAGGCATTTGTAATAACAGTAACACCATCTGCAAGCACTGAACTCAATAATATATTCTCAGTAACACCAACACTTTGAATTTTTAAATTTATATTTGCACCTTTAAGACCATCGTTTGCAAATGCTTCAATGTAACCATTTTTTATAAAAATTTCAGCTCCCATTTTTTTGAATGCATCAATGTGCATGTCTATTGGTCTATCACCTATACTACAACCACCAGGAAATGATACAAAAGCTTTTTTAAGCCTAGCCAATAAAGGGCCTATAACCAAAATACTTGCACGCATTTTCTTAACTAAATCATATGGTGCAATATATTTATAGTTGTTTTTTGATTGAAAAGTATTTACAATATTATCGATTTTGATTGTCTTTTTACCTATAAAATTTAAAAATTCAACTGCTACATCAATATCAGTAAGAGAAGGAACATTTGTTATTTTCGTAGATTCATCAGTAAGTAAAGTAGAAAATAAAATAGGTAATGCAGCATTTTTTGCACCAATAATTTTGATTTCTCCACTCAATCTTTTTCCACCATTGATTATTATTTTATTCATTATATTTATACTTTTATCATTTTTAAAAAATTAAATTTCTGCTTTCAGTATTCTAGGTAATCCAGAATAATCATTAAATATTTTAACATTAATATAATAATTATCTTTAAACATTTTTTCTATTTCATTTACCTTGTTAGAATTTAATTCTACAAAAATAGCACCACCATTATTTAAATATTTTTTAGATTCATTAACTATTTTTTTATAAAAAAACAACCCATCATCACTAGCAACTAAAGCATCTTTTGGTTCATATTTAATTTCATCATCAGCAAAAACTGATTCATTATATGAAATATATGGAGGATTTGAAACTATTATATCAAATCTTTTACAACAAATGTTGCTATAAATATTACTATTAATAAATTTTATATTAAAAACATTATTATTTCGTGAATTTATTTTAGCAATTTTTAATGCTTTTATGTTTATATCAGAAGCAACAATGTTTTCAAAATTATAAAGTTTCGATAAACTTATAGCTATACAACCTGATCCAGTACACAAATCAAGAACAGAAATATATTTTTTTATATTACAAAATTTTAAAACCTCAACAACTAAAATTTCAGTTTCATTCCTAGGAATTAAAACATTTTTGTTAACCTTAAATTTAAAATTCATAAAATAAGATATTCCGGTTATATAATCTATTGGTTCTCTTTTTGAACGTCTAAAAATATATTTAAAAAATTTAAATATTTGATAATCTGTAAGCTTTTTATTCATTATAAAAAATATTTTTGATCTATCAATATTTAGTACAAAACTCAAAAGAATTTCAGCATTTAATTGAGCATAAGGTACATTATTAAACATTAAAATTTTTTTACCTATGTTCAATAATGTATAAATATTATTCTTTTTATAAAACATAATATCATTCTAAATATGCATTTTAAACTTTATATCAAATTCAATTAAATTGTTAATAATATCTAACAAATTACCATTCATAATATTAGCAATATTGTGGACACTATATCCTATTCTATGATCTGTAACTCTATTTTGTTGAAAATTATATGTTCTTATTTTTTCAGATCTATCTCCAGATCCTATCTGTTTTTTTCTTTCACATGACAATTGTTTTTCATGTTCAAAAATTTTTATATTATAAAGTTTTGCTCTTAAAATTTTTAAAGCTTTTATTTTGTTCTTATTTTGACTTCTTTCATCTTGACACGATACAACAATAGAAGTTGGTAAATGAGTAATTCTTATAGCAGAATTTGTTTTGTTAACATGCTGTCCACCAGCACCAGATGCTCTATAAGTATCTATTCTTAAATCTTCATAATTTATTTCAATATCAACATCTTCAGCATCCAAAAGAACAGCAACAGTTACTGCAGAAGTATGCAATCTTCCAGATGTTTCTGTAACAGGTATTCTTTGAACCCTATGTGTCCCTTTTTCATATTTAAAATAATGCCATACTTTATCGCCACTAACAGAAAATATTATTTCTTTAAATCCACCGATACCAGTAGTATTAGAACTCAAAATTTCATACTTCCAATTGTTTTTTTCAATAAATTTTATGTACATTTTAAATATATCACAGACAAACATACTAGCTTCTTCTCCACCTGTACCAGCTCGAATTTCAACAATTATGTTTTTGTTTTCAAACTTATCTTGTTTAAGAAAAATATTTTTTATTTCAATTTCAAAACTATGTTTTTTTAATATAAGATTATCATATTCAATAGAAGCAATCTTTTTCATTTCGAGATCATCAGATTGTTTTAATTTTTCAACATCAGTTATATCTTTCAAAATTTTGCTATAATCGATATACATATTGAAAAATTTGCGCAAATAAGAATATTTTGATGTTAATTCTTTGTACATTTTAGCATCTGAATTTATAGTAATATTTGCAAGTTTAAATTCAATTTCTTTAAATTTATCACTTAATGTTTTTAATTTTTCAATAAACATGGCAAAACCTCATAAAAAACAAACTTAAAAATATATATTTTTTATAAATTTTTCTTTGTAATTTTTTTATTTGATGTTTTTACAAGACGTTTTTTAAATTTTTCGACCATACCATCTACATCTAAAAACTTTTGTTTCCCTGTAAAAAACGGATGACAATTAGAACATATTTCTAATTTAATTGTATTTTTTGTTGATCTTGTTACAAAATTATAACCACAAGCGCATGAAAC
Organism: Endomicrobium sp.; assembly: GCA_031263865.1. Lineage (GTDB taxonomy): Bacteria > Elusimicrobiota > Endomicrobiia > Endomicrobiales > Endomicrobiaceae > Endomicrobiellum. The sequence goes on along the minus strand of JAISEY010000003.1, from coordinate 125,993 downwards.
AGTACTACTTTCATATTTTGGATGAATCTTTTTTTTCATTTTAAAATATCCTTTTTAAATATTATTCAAATCAAACACATTAATAGCAAACTATAATTATATTAAAATTAATTTACCTACAATCAATGCTAGAAAGCTCCATCTGTTTCAAAAAATCTTTATTAGATTTTGAATTAAGTAATCTTTTTATTAATTCTTCCATTACTTCTATAGAATTCATTGAATTCATCCATTTTCTTAATATCCACATTTTATTTTTTTCATCTTCGCTTAAAAGAAATTCTTCCTTTCTAGTACCAGAACGCAAAAGATCTATTGCTGGGAATATTCTTTTGTCTGCAAGCTTTCTATCAAGATAAATTTCACAATTGCCAGTTCCTTTAAATTCCTCAAATATAACATCATCCATTCTACTTCCAGTTTCAACAAGTGCTGTTCCTATAATTGTAAGACTACCTCCTTCTTCAATATTCCTTGCAGCACCAAAAAATCTTTTAGGTCTTTGTAAAGCATTTGAATCAAGTCCACCAGACAGTACTCTTCCGCTTGATGGTATAGTAGTATTATATGCCCTTGCAAGTCTAGTAATTGAATCTAACAATATAATAACATCCCTTTTACTTTCTACCATTCTTTTTGCTTTTTCTATAACCATTTCAGCTACTTGTATATGCCTATCAGCTGGTTCATCAAAAGTTGAAGATATTACTTCTCCATCAACAGAACGTTGCATATCTGTAACTTCTTCAGGTCTTTCATCTATCAATAAAACCATAAGAACAGCATTAGGATTTGTCTTTGTAACAGCATTTGCTATTTTTTGCAATAAAACAGTTTTACCAGTTCTAGGAGCTGCATTTATAAGAACTCTTTGTCCTTTCCCTATTGGAACTAACATATCTATAATTCTAGTTGATATTTCTTCTTTTTTTGTCTCAAGAATTATTTTTTCATTTGGGTATAGTGGTGTCAAATTATCGAAAAGGATCCTATCTCTTATACCTTCTAAATTTTCTTGCCCATTTATTGATTTTACTTGCAAAAGAGCAAAATATCGTTCTTGTTGTGTTTGTGGAGGACGAACATATCCAGCTACAGTATCACCTTTTCTTAAAGCAAATTTTTTTATTTGTGATGGAGAAATATATATATCATCTGGACCAGGGAGATAATTATAATCAGTAGAACGTAAAAACCCAAATCCATCAGGCAAAATTTCTAAAACTCCTTCATCATAAACTAATTTATTTTCTTTTGTTTGTACTTCAAAAATTTTTGCTATAAGTTCTTGTTTTCTAAGACCAGAAACTCCTTCAATTTTAAGATTTTTTGCAGTTTCTATTAATCCTGTCATAGTTCGCTTAGATAGAACTGCCATATCAACAGATTTAGGTTTTTGCATTACTTCCCTCCAAAAGGGGTTTTTATTTTTATAATAAGAATAATTTTTAATATTATAAAACACTAATATTAGTTATATTCAATCTTATATATTATATACTGATTTTGTTTTTAATTTTGGAAGTTAAATATACAAAAATAAAACAAAACGATTTTATGTAATTAAAATTAACATGTCAACAATTTACATAAATTGTCTATAATATTTTTTAATTCTGTTTTAGATCCTGTATTGTTTATCACAAAATCTGAAAGATCAATCTTTTTCCAAGTAGGCATTTGAGAACGAATAATATTTTGTATTTCATCAATGTTTTTTCCATCTCGTAACATCGAACGACTAATTTGAATATCATTTGGCACCCATATAAAAACAACTTTATCACAAATTTTATTTAATCCAGATTCAAAAAGAAGCGGAGCATTTATTAATATCTTTCTCCTTTTTTTTACCATAATTATTTTCTTTATGTAACTAATTATAAGAGGATGAAGAATTTTTTCTATTTTCCTTTTTTTATAATCATCTAAAAAAATAATATTAGCTATTTTTTTTTTATTCAAAGATCCATCTAAATACAAAATATCTTCCCCACAAATTTTTAACACCTTATTAAATATTAATTTATTTTTTGTAATAAAAGTTGAAGAAATTATATCAGCATCTATTATGAAAAACCCCAAAGATCTAAAATGTTTAGAACTCTCATTTTTACCAGAAGCGATACCACCAGTAAGACCTATTATCATATTTTTGTATTTTAAAATAATTTTTAATTTAAAACATATATTATTATAAATTTTTTTATAACATAATATTTATATAACAATTGAACATCATTTAATAATATTTAAAATTTTAAATAAATGATAATTGCAAAATCGTTATTTTGATTAATTTACAAATTCAAAATATTTATTTATAAGACTTTTAAAACCAAGTTCTGTAAAAAAATTAATAATTTCACTATTGTTTATTTTTCCGATTTTAAAATTATTAATATCAAAATCATCAATATTATAATTTATTTTAACACAATCATCTAATTTTATTATTTTTTTATTTAATAAAATAATATCTTTATATTGTTGAAATAAATTACAAAATTTTGGACTTATATCATATTTTTCAGATAATATGTTCTCAATACTACCAAATTTTTTTACAAATTTTAATGCAGTTTTTTCACCAATACCATTAATTCCACGAATGTTATCAGACGAATCTCCCATAATAGAAAAAACATCAACAAGTTTATTAGGCTCTATATTTTGATATCTTATTTTAATCCAATTTTCATCACAAATAATATTCTTAGAATCATTCCAAATAAAAATATTAGTACAATCTATTAATTGAAAAATATCTTTATCACCTGTAACAATAATAATTTGCAAATGATTTTTTCTACCAATTTTTGCTAATGTAGCAATTAAATCATCTGCCTCATATCCTTGTTTTTCTATCATTTTAATATTTAAAATATTTACAGCTTTTTTAGAAATTAACATTTGATTTTTTAAAGATTCGTCAATAGGTTTTCTATTTTTTTTATAATCTTTGAATATTTTTTTTCTAAAAGTTTCAGATGGATGATCAAAACAAACAGCCATATAATCAGGTCTAAATTTATTTATAATTTTAAATAAAAATTTCATAAATCCATAAACAGCATTTACTTGTTGTCTATCATAAGAAAAAAGAGCTGGTATTGCATAATATGATCTATATACATAAGCATTTCCATCTATAATAATAAATTTTTTCATTTTATTTTATCTATGTAACGTTTTGCATTAATTGCTGCTATTGCTCCATCTGATACTGCTGTTACAATTTGTCTCAATTGCTTTTCTATTACATCACCACAAGCAAAAATACTTTTAACTGAAGTATTCATATTTTTATCTGCAATAATATATCCATTCTTATTACATTTAATATTATTTATATAAAAAACATTAGGTTTTAAATCTGAAATAACAAAAATCCCATCTGTTTTTAATACTGTTTTTTCATTTGTATAAATATTTTTTATAACTATATTTTTAATAATTATATCACCAATTACTTCATATGGCATAGAATTATATATTATTGAGATATTATAACATAAACAAATTTTTTTATATAACTCTTTTGAGATATTAAATTTATTTTTTGAATATACAATGTTTACAGTTTTTGCAAATTTTGATAAATACATTGCACCATTTATTGTATTATCATTATTGCCAACAACAACAACAGTTTTATTATTATAAAAATTTGCATCACAAGTAACACAAAAAGATATACCATTACCTATAAATTTTTCTTCTCCAAGTATATTCATTTTTTTTACACACGTACCAGTTGCAATAATAACAGTTTTAGAAAAATAATTAAAATTTGATGAAAATATTTTATTTGTTAAATTATTTTCAACTTTTATAATTTCATCATAAACTATTTCTACACCAAATTTTTTTACATGTTTTTCAAAATTAATAGCAAGATCGCTTCCAATAATACCATTATAAAAACCTGGATAGTTATCAATAAACATTGAAGAAATAATTTGTCCTCCACAATATTTTTTTTCTACCAATAATACTCTTAATTTAGACCTAGAAGCATAAATTGCAGCAGACATACCAGCAGGTCCACCACCAACAATAATAACATCATAAATCATATTAAATAATCCTTGAAATTTAATATAAAATAGAATCTATAGATTTTTTTATATCAACTTTAGATCTAAAACCAACGATTTTCATTGCAATGGAATTGTTTTTAAACAATATTAAACATGGTATAGAAGTAATTTGAAATTTTGAAGAAATAGATGCATTTTCCTCAGTATTTATTTTTACTATTTTTATTTTACCATTATATTCAATATCAAGTTCTTCAATTATAGGATGAAGCATATTACAAGGTCCACACCACGGAGCCCAAAAATCAATTAATATAGGTATATTTGATAAAGATATCTCATTTAAAAAATTGCCTTCATTAATTTCTTTTATCATATATACATCCCCCCTCAATATTTTAATATCTAGAAAATTAAAGCCTATCTCCAATAACAATTTGTCCTGTATGTACTAAAGTCCAAGCAGATACAATATTTTTATTATCTAATTGAACTTTTAAAGCTAAAATCTCACCAACAGAGCATGAAATTACAAATCCCTTATTTTTTTTAATAGAAGATACAACTCCATAATCAGAATTTATTAAATTTTCATTTAATTTTTCTATTTCTATAAATTTTATTCTTTTTCCTAAAAGTTTTCCAAACGAAAAAATTGAATATATTCCTGGCCAATCATATAAACCTCTAAATTTATTATAAATTTCATTTGCTTTATTATTCCAATCAAGCAATCCTGTTTCTTTCTTCAAAATAGAAGTAATAGAATGCTCTCCAATTTGTTTAGTTGTTTTTATGCTCCCACTTTTTAATAAAATTATTGTTTTTTTCATAACATTTATACCAACAGGTATTAATTTAAAAAGCAATGTATTGAAATTATCATTAATATCTATATCAATTTTTTCTTGTATTAATATATCACCATAATCTAATTTTTCACTTAAAAAAAACGATGTAACTCCTGTTTCTGTTTCTCCATTGCATAAAGAACTTTGAACAGGAGTAGCTCCTCTATATTTTGGCAAAAGAGAAAAATGTATATTAAAAATTTTATTTTTTGGTAAATCAAAAATATTTTTTGGTATAAGTTTCCCATAAGATACAACTATCCCAACATCAAAAAATTTTTTTTTAATAACATCAACAACATCACATGTAAAAACATCTGGTTGGATAAATTCAATATTATTTCTTTTTGAATAAGATTTTACTTCATTAGGAATATATCTAAGACCTCTAAAAGATTGTTTATCAGATTTTGTTATTACAAAGATATCATGATGATCTATATAAAGAGCTTTGAGATATTCTTTTGATATAAAATTTGTACCAAAAAATAAAATTTTCACCAATTACCTTCTTTTTTTTTATTGTTTATTTTTTCAAAAATAATGTTTTTTTCAACATCAGATAAATAATCTATAAACATTTTTGCATCAAGATGATCTATTTCATGTTGTACAACTCTTGCTAAAAGTCCATTTAATTCTAATTCTTTTATATTACATTCTAAATCAAAAAATTCTACAATCATTTTTTTATGCCTATTTATAAAACCAAAAAAACCTGGAAGTGACAAACATCCTTCTTCATTATATATAGAACCTGTATTAGATATAATTTTTGGATTTATCATAATTAATGGTTTTTTTTTGTCACTAGATATATCAACAACACAAATTCTTAATAAAATTCCTATTTGTGGTGCAGCAAGACCAATCCCAGAATTAGAATGCATCGTTTCAATCATATCATAAGATAATTTATTTAAATGACAATTAAAATCGGTAACATTTACAGATTTTTTTCTTAAAATAGGATTACCGTACTTCAATATTGTAAGTTTCATCACAACAACCTCACAAATTTAAATCATTTACAAACTAATGGGCAGTGTAGGATTTGAACCTACGACCTTTTCCGTGTAAAGGAAATGCTCTCCCAACTGAGCTAACTACCCAAAAATTTCAAATAAAATTAAAAATAATGTCTGCAATATTAAATTATATTAAATAACTTTATAAAACATATGAAATTTTTCAACTTAAATATCTTCTACTACCTGGTTTTATTGCAATATTCCCAGAATTACACATAGGGCATTCTTCTTTTCTATAATTTTTTACATTAAAATTTAGTAAAGAGATTTTTGGTATACCAAAATCAATATTATTGACACTTCTATCAACAAGAGATGATATTAAACTAATATTAGTTTTATTAGTTTTTAAACTTAACATAACTTCATTTATAGAAAGTCCAGTTGTTATAACATCTTCAACAAATAAAATATTTTCATTTTTATAAATCGAAAATCCTCTTCTAAGTATCATTTCATTATTAATTCTTTCAGTAAATATAGAACGAATATTTAATATTCTGCCAACTTCATATCCTATAATAATACCTCCTATTGCTGGTGAAACAATAACGTCTATTTTTTTTGTAATATTTTTCATTATTTTTTCAACAAGTTTTTCAGCAAGAAAAGAAGTTTTTTTATGGTCTTGAAAAATCAATGCAAGTTGAAAATATGTATCTGAATGTAATCCACTTGAAAGTTCAAAATGTCCATTCAATATTGCCCCCGAATTTATAAAAAAATTCAAAAATTCGCAGTTCACAATAAAACCCCTTTTTTAAACTGTTATATTAATAAAATTTAAATCACATTTATTTTATCATAAATTTTTTTTAATTTTTCATATGGATTAGAATTATTTATTATATCCCTACCAATAACTATAAAATCAGCTCCATTTTTTATTGCCACTTCAGGTCTAGATATTCTCTTTTGATCATCAGATATCCTATTACAACATCTAATACCAGGAGTAATAACATGAAAATCTTTTCCACATATTTTTTTTATTTCACTAACTTCTAATGGAGATGAAATAACCCCATCAGCCATACATCGTTTTGCTAACATTGCATCTTTAATAATTTTCTCTATATTAACAATTTGGCTTGTTAATGATGTAACAACCCATATTTTAGGTGCATTTTTAACTGAAACTGCAGCTTTTATCATATCATATCCACCAGCAGAATGAATAGTAATGCTAAATACTCCTAAATATATAGAAGATTCTACTGATTTCATCACAGTGTTAGGTATATCATGGAATTTTAAATCTAAAAACACCATTTTACAATTATCTTTTATTATTTTTATTATTTCTATCCCATATCTCAAAAACAATATAGGCCCAATTTTATAAATATCTATTAAAGGCTTTGTTTTTTTTATTAATTTTGTAGCTTTATTTAAATCATCAACATCTAATGCTAAAATAATTTTTTTCATATTATTAATCATAATTATTGTACAAAACAAAACAATGATATATATATTTAAGCAAATTATAAAATTATTTTTTATTGCAAATGCCTATTATTTCATTTATTGATTTTATTTTGTTTTTTTTTAATATTAATTCAATTTCTTCAATAATATTTATTAAATTATTTGGAGAAATTAAACATGCTGTTCCAACACTAACAAGTTTTGATCCAGATGCAAGAAACTCAATAGCATCATTGCCATTCATTATACCACCACACCCAATAATTGGTATATCTACTTTTTTGTATACATCATACACATAACGAATTGATATCGGTTTTATAGAAGGCCCAGACAAACCTCCAAACATAACATTAAATTTTTTATATATATCAACATTGACAACCATTGCAGGATATGTATTTGCAATTGTCAAACCATCAACTCCAGCTTTTTGTGCAATTAATGCAATTTCTAAAATATTGTAAGATGGAGAAAGTTTCGCAATTAATGGAATTTTTGTTTTTTGTTTTATCCCAGTTATTATGTTATAAACTAAATCCAAATCATTGCAAATAATTGATTCATTTAAATTTGGACATGATAAATTTAGTTCTACAGCTGATATACAATCTTGTTTATTCAATATTTCTATTATTTTAATATATTCACATACATTTTTTCCTGAAATACTAACTATGACTGGTATATCAAATTTTATTATTTTTTTTAAATATTTTTCAACAAATTTTACTATTCCAACATTTTGTAACCCTATATTATTTACAATCCCAGATGATACTTCAGCAATTCTCGGTTGAGGATTTCCATGTCTAGGTTCCAAAGTAATTGTTTTTGTTATAATACCACCAAGCTTACAAATATCTATCAAATCTTCAAGTTCAAAACCATAACCAAAAGTTCCAGAAGATACAATTACAGGATTATTAAATTTAATACCAACAAAATCTACATTTAAATTTGGGTTCATATAGAAATAAAACAAATTTTATAAATTAAAACTAATATCATCAATTTTAAAAACTGGCCCATCTTTACAAACCATTTTAATTTCATCTTTAACTCTTATAGCACATCCTTGACAATTACCTAATCCACATGCCATTTTAACATCAAAAGAAATGAAACCACTAATATGTTTTTCAACAGCAATTTTTAATATTTTATTTAACATTAAATTTGGTCCAGATGAAATCAATATATGTTTTGAATCAAAATTATATTGTAATAAATCAGTAATATAACCTTTGTATCCTTCGGATCCATCTTCAGTAGAAATTATTATTTCCCAGTTTTTTTTCTTAAAAATATTTAAATCTAAAATATCATGTTTTGAACGTACTCCGTAATACAATATACCTTTATTTTTTAATTTATTTGCAAGGAAATTAATAGGAGCTATTCCAACTCCTCCAACAACAGCAACATATTTTAAATTTTCAATTTTTTTTAAATCATATCCATTCCCTAAAGGACCCAATAGACTTAATTGCCCTGTTTTAATCGTAGATAATTTTTTTGTACCATAACCAACAAGTTTATATAAAAAAGTTAATACATCATTCTCAACATTATATATCCCTATAGGACGACGCAAAAAAACATCAGGAATACCAATCATAAAAAATTGTCCTGGTATACAATGATTTAAAGCAGAATAAGTTTTAACTTTAAGTCTAAAATAATTTCTATTTATCATATCATTAGAAATTATTTCACAATTTTTATCAAATGCTTTTGGCATATTATAGTGAATATAACATATTTTTTATGCCTCCCAAACTATCGATCCAGCAACTATAGTCATAATTACTCCTCCATTAAATAATCTACCTATAAATGGAGAATTTTTACTTTTAGATAAAATACTTTCTATTTTAAATTCATAACAATATTTTAAATCAATTATAGAAATGTCAGCAATATTTCCTTCTTTTAATGATCCTCTATTTTTTAAATTAAAGATTTTTGCTGGCATTGAAGTCATTTTAGATATTGCATCTGAAAAACTCAATATACCAGTGTAAACTAATTCACTCAAAATAAGACTTAGTACAGTTTCAAACCCTATCATTCCAAAAGGAGCTAAATCGAATTCCTGATTCTTCTCTTCATGTGAATGCGGAGCATGATCTGTAGATATACAATCTATTGTTCCATCAACAAGTCCATTTTTTATAGCGTCAACATCATTTTTCTCTCTTAAAGGTGGGTATACTTTTGTATTAGTATCATAAATTTTTACAGCATCATCCGTTAAAGTAAAATATTGAGGGCATGTTTCTGATGTAACATTAATTCTTTTTTTCTTCGCCTCTCTTATAAGATCAACTGATTTAGCTGTAGAAACATGAGCAATGTGAAGATGCCCGCCTGTTAATTCTGCAAGCATTATATCGCGAGATATAATGACTTCTTCTGCTTGTTTTGGAATTCCTCTCAATCCTAAAATCATAGAATTTTTACCTTCATTCATAACACCGTTATTGCTTAAATATTTGTCTTCACTATGAGATATGATAGGAATTTTAAACATTTTTGTATATTCTAAAATACGACGCATAATTTGAGCATTATTTATAGAATTGCCATCATCACTAACAGCAACAATACCTGCTTTTTTAAGAATACCAATTTCTGAAAGTTTTTCCCCATTCGATCCTTTAGTTGCACAAGCTATTGGAAATACATTTACAATACCTTCTTTTTTTGCTTTAGAAAAAATATAATTGACACATGTAACATTATCAATAACTGGGTTTGTATTTGGCATACAAAAAATAGTCGTTATCCCACCTTTTGCAGCAGATCTAGTACCAGTAAATATAGTTTCTTTTTGCTCATAACCAGGTTCTCTTAAATGAGAATGTACATCTATCAATCCAGGAATTGCAATTTTGTCTTTCCCATCTATAATATTAATTTCACATTTTTTATTAGAAAAACTAGATACAATAATACCATTTTCAATAAAAATGTTACCAACATAGTCTTTTTTTTGTGACGGATCAACCATTCTAATATTTCTTATTTCGATATTCATATTATTATATTCCATAATTTAAAATACAATTTTAATTAATATTTTTGTTTTAATAAAGATAAAACTGCCATTCTAACAGCTATTCCATTAGTAACTTGTTCATTAATCAACGCACTAGGACTATCTACAACATCTGAAGATATTTCTATGTTTCTATTTACAGGTCCAGGATGCATAATTAACACATCTGATTTCGCAGTATTTAATTTTTTTTTTGTTAATTGGTAAAATTCAATATATTCTTCAATAGAAGGTAATAAGTTTTCTTTTTGTCGTTCAAATTGAATCCTCAATACATTTACAACGTCAACATCTTTTATAGCTTCAAACAAATCATAATAAACTTTAACATTTAAATCCACTATATTTTTTGGAATAAGTGTTGGTGGACCAACAACAGATACATTAGCATCCATCTTTTTTAAAGCCCATATATTTGATTTTGCAACTCTTGAATGAAGTATATCTCCAATAAGCAATATTTTCAATCCTTTAAAACTTTTCTTTTTTTCATATATTGTGTATAAATCAAGCAATCCTTGTGTTGGATGTTCATGAGATCCATCACCAGCATTTATAATAGATATATTTAAATTTTTTGCAAGAATATCAGGAGCTCCAGAAAAAAAATGTCTAACAACAATATAATTTATATTCATAGCTTCTAAAGTTTTTCCTGTATCTATAAGACTTTCTCCTTTTAAAATACTTGAAGTATTTACATCTATGTTAACGACATCAGCAGAAAGTTTTTTAGCAGCAATTTCAAACGATGTTTTTGTTCTTGTAGACGGCTCGCAAAAAAGATTTGCAACTGTTTTACCATATAATAGATCATTTTTTTTAAAAGATTTGATAGAAGTATCTTTAAAATGTTTAGTAATTTTAAGAATTGTGTATAGATCATCTTTACTTAAATGTTCAATGCTAAGCAAATCCTTATGATTCAATAACATATTAATATCCAATACAAGTAATTTTCAATAAAATATAAAAATCTATTTCAAAAAATATCTATAGATATAGGGCAATGATCTGACCCAAATATATCTGATTCTATACAAGATGATCTTAAAAAATTAATAGAGTTAATAGATACAAAGAAATAATCTATCCTCCAACCTATGTTTCTTTTTCTCGCAAAAGTTTTGTAATCCCACCATGTATAATTTTCTGGCATTTTATTAAAATATCTAAATGAATCAATAAATCCTATAGAAATAAGTTTGTTAATTTTTTCTCTTTCTTCAATCATAAATCCAGATACCATTTTATTTTGTTTAGGTCTAGCTAAATCTATAGGAAGATGTGCAGTATTATAATCACCACAAACTATTACATTTTTATTATTATATTTTTTTAAATATTCTATAATCATATCATAAAATTTTATTTTATATTTAAGACGATCTAATGACAATCTGCCATTTGGGAAATAAATATTAAATATAATAATATTTTTAAAAACTAATTTTAAAATTCTGCCTTCATCATCAAAATTTTTATTAAAAATATCTGAAGTAACATAATCAGGTCTAATTTTTGACCAAACAGCGACACCAGAATATCCTTTTTTATAAGTAGAAGAACAATAAAAATTATATCCATTAATTTTTTTTAGTTCTTCAGGGTATTGTATTTCATTAGCTCTAGTCTCTTGTATACATACAATATCAGCTTTTTCATCAAAAAACCATTTACTAAATTTTTTTTTATATATAGATCTTATTCCATTAACATTCCACGAAGATATTTTCATATTCTTTTATTTGTGTAAAATCAATAACTAAAATACAAAAAACATTAATTTTTATTAGAAGAAAGTTTAGATAAAAGCCTTATAACTTCAATATAAAGCCATATAAGTGTAACAATTAAAGAAAAAGCACAATACCATTCCATATATTTATGAGCTTTATATTTTATACTATGTTCTATCAAATCAAAATCAATAATTAAACTAAGAGATGCAACAATAGAAATAAATATACTTGAAACTATACTTAAATTAGAATTGTTATGAATATTTCTAAAAAATTCAAATCCAAATATATTAAACAATAAACTTACAATATAAAATAAACAAATAGAAAACATAGATAACATCATAACACTTTTAAATCTTTGAGTAACTTTTATTATCCCAGTTTTATAAGCTGCTAGCATACAAAATAAACTACATATAGTTACTACAATACCATTAAAAACAATACCTGGATACATTTTTTCAAAAAACAAAGAAATTGTTCCTAAAATTAAACCTTCACATATTGCATATATTGGAGACAAAAACATAGAAATTGTTTTTTTAAAAATCAAAATCATTGCTAAAACAAAAGAAAAAATTAATAAATAAGGCAATAACGGAACAAAAACATCAATATGATTTAATGAATATATTGAAGAATAAAAAAGTAATCCTAATAAAATAAAAGTTTTATTTATAACACCAGATATAGTCATAACTTCATTGTTTTCTGTTTGCTCAGATTTAAAAATATTATTTTTTAGAAGTGGATTGCTCATATATTGCTACCTCCATAACAATTAAACTATAACAAAACTATACAATACATTATAACACATTAATTAAAATATGATAATACTCAAAAATTTTTTAAGGAGAGAGAGGGATTCGAACCCTCGATAGAATTTTGTTCTATAATAGTTTTCAAGACTATCGCCTTAATCCACTCGGCCATCTCTCCTTTTAAATACAAAACAATTTATAGAATTACATTCTTATATTTTTTTAAATTTTATAGACTCTTTTTTAGAAATAAAATATTGTTCACATATTGTAAATATGTTATTAATTATCCAATATATTATAAGTCCAGATGGGAATGACCAAAACATTACTGTAAATATAATTGGCATTATATATAGCATCCTTTTTTGTGTTGAATCAGAAATTGCAGATGTAGTCATTTTTTGTTGAAAAAACATACCTATACCCATCAACAATGGCAAGAGATTAAAATCAAAAAAACTTAAATGTATAAATCTATCAGGTAAAGATAGATCTTTTATCCATAAAATCCATCCCTCATTTCTTATTTCATAAGAATTTCTTAACATAGTAAAAAATGCCCAAAAAATTGGCAATTGTAAAATCATTGGCAAACAACCACCGAGAGGATTAACCTTCTGAGATCTATAAATATTTAATAATTCAATTTGCAATCTCTTTGAATCGTTTTTATATTTTTCTTGCACACTTTTTATAATAGGTTGTATACGTTTCATATCAGAAATAGATTTAGAACTTTTTAATGTTAATGGTAAAACAAGAATTTGTATAATAATAGTAATAATTATTATAGACCATCCATAATTACCTATAATTCTATTGAAAAAAATTAAAGTTTTAAGAATAAATCTTACAAAAAATCCAAGATATCCAAAATCTATTGATTTTTCTAATTCTAAATTATAAGATTTTAGATAGAAGTAATCCTTAGGACCAAGATAAAAATTAATTGAATATTCTTTTTTTGTAATATTATTAGGGATCAAAATACTAAGATTTGCATTCTGTATGATTTTCTTATTTTCTCTAACCAATTCAATTTTATAAAAATCTTCAGGTTGTTCAGGTATAATCGCAGCAATAAAATATCTGCTATCAACTGCAATCCATTTATAAAAACTTGCAAAATCAGAATAATTTTTAAATTTTTTTATTTTTTTTGTTTTTTCAATATCATAACCAATAACTTTTGTTTCATAAGAAGATTTTTTTTCAACAAAATCATAAATTGATAATGCAGATCCAAAATTTAATTTAATCTGAGGCATTATAACATCAGTATTTTTTTCAATAGCAATATTTAAATTATGCATATAACCATTTGACAAATTATACGTTTTTTTTATTTTCCATCCATCTTCTGATGTATATTCAAAAGATATTAAATCTTTAGATAAACCAATTATCTTATATTCTTTTTCACTAAAAACAGACATAAATGGCAATGATTTTGATAAAACTAAGTTTGTCCAAGATCCATTTTTTTCTTTAATTGACCATTTTATTATTGAAGCACCTTTTCTTGTAAAAATTGCTTTGTATATATCACTTTCAATAATAATCTCATCATCATGTTGTAATTCAACATCATAATTACTATTTTTATTATTAGATATATCTATATATTCGGAATCATTATTGTGTTTATACTTGTTTGAATTTTTGTTTATCTGCTTATCTGGAATAAAAAAATAAAAAAATAAAATTGCTACAATTGACGAAACTATAAATAAAATATAGTTTTTTTTCATAATTTAATAACCTTGAAATAAAATATAAAACTATTTTTTTTTATGAGGAACATGATCAATTCCACCACAACAAAAAGGGTTGCAACGAATAAGTCTCTTCATAATAAAATATAGTCCATTAATAATCCCATGTATTTTTATCGCTTTATAAGCATAAATAGAACAAGTCGGTATAAAACGACATCTGTGTGGAATATATTTCGTAGAAAAAACATAACATTTTATTAAAAAAAGATAAATTTTCATTTTACCAAATACGTATAAAATAACCTGCTTCATAAATTAAGGTTAAAACACTTTTTTCTAATTCGAGATATTTTAAATATAAAGATAAAAATTTCGGAATAAATATCAAATCTATCCCAGGTTTAAGCATATGTTTGTTAAGTCGAAAAATTTCTCTTAGTTTTCTCTTAATTTTATTTCTATCAACTGCAATACCAATTTTTTTCTTAACAATAACACCAAACCTTCTAACTATATAGCTATCATTTCTATTATAGATTATTATTTTCATACTTTCATTTTCAAAAACATTTCCATTTTCAAAAATTTTTTTAAAATCTTTATTAGTATGCAATCTTTCACATTTACAAAATGAAAAAAAAACATGATATTTATTGTGTAAAAACAAAATACTTCCACCATTTTACGCACTTATTTTTACTCTATGCTTTCTTCTTCTAGAACTTAAAATACGTCTACCACTAGGAGTTCTCATTCTTGCAATAAATCCAATTTTTTTTTTTCTTCTATTTTTATTTGGCTGAAATGTTCTTTTCATTATAAACCCTTATGTATTTAATTAGAAAAATTTACAAATTTTTTCAATTGTACTTAAATTTTTATTATATTGTCAAACAACAAACATCCAAACATATAAAACAAACACGTTGTTTTAAATATATTAGCTTTTTATAATTAATATGTAAACATAATTTGTTGTTAAAAAATTATTTATGTATAATATTTTAGTATTTATTTAACCTATAAAAAAACTAAATATATAAACATCTGATACAACGTTCGAAGTTTTTGATTATACATATCAATTAAAATTACAACAAAGTGGAGAATAAATAAAATGAAATCTAAAAATGATTATTTTTCATCAAAATGGGGGCTAATATTTGCAGCTGCAGGTTCTGCAATAGGATTAGGGAACATATGGTTATTCCCTTATCGTGTTGGAGAATTCGGTGGGGCAATTTTTATAATACCATATATGATATGTCTTATTATTTTGGGGTCAATTGCTTTAATAGGAGAAATAACAATAGGAAGGCTTACTAGTTCTGGTCCAATCGGTGCTTTTGAAAAAGCCTTAGAATTAGACAAAAAAAAAAATAAATCATTAGGTTATGGCTTTGGATTAATATGTGTATTTGTTGCTCTTATACAAGCAATAGGATATATATTAGTTGTAGCTTGGGTAATACGTTTTGTTTTAGGATCAATAAGCGGATCAGCATTTTATACAAATAACAGCAGTCAATATTTCTCTTTTATAAGTAATTCAAATGTTATGTTGTGGATTATTATAAGTTTGTTAATAACAGCTGTTACTGTTATGAAAGGAGTTGAAAAGGGTATTGAAAAATGTTGTAAAATAATGATTCCTGGTGTTATTATACTTTTGCTTATTTTGGTTGTAAGAGTTATGTTTCTCCCAAATGCAATACATGGATATAAATATCTTTTTAATCCAACAAAATATTACAATTTATTTAATGCAAAAATATGGATGTTTGCATTGGGACAAGTGTTTTATTCATTATCAATAAGAGGATCTACAATGGTAGTATATGGATCTTATGTAAAAAAAACACAAGATATAGTATTTTCTGCAAAAAGCATAGTAATACTTGATACATTAGCATCTTTATTATCAGTTCTATTAATAATACCTGCTGTATTTGCATTTAACAAAGATTTAAATAGTGGTCCTTCTCTTCTATTTATAACTATGCCTGAAATATTTAAAAACATCCCATTTGGACAATTTTTAATGTTTATATTTTTTGTTGCTGTTTTTTTTGCAGCACTTACTTCATTAATAGGAATGGTTGAAGTAGCAATTGAAATGTTACAAAATAAATTTCAAATACCAAGATTCCCATCTATAATACTTATATGTACATTAGTTGGTTTAACATGTAAATGGTTTGTAATCGGAAATTTAACAAAAATTATTGATATGCTTTCTTTGCATTTAATACCATTATGTGCACTTGGAAGTAGTATTTTTACATTTTGGATAATTCCAAAAGATGTATTATATAAAGAAATCCAAACAGGACGTGCAAAAAAAATCAGTAAATTTTTAATACCGATGGGACGTTATATATTGTGTGGCTCAATAATCTTAATATACATAATGAGATTAGAATAAAAAATTTAAATATTTTAAAGTTTGAACATATAATGTAATTCATTTATTGATTTTGTTGCATTTTTTTTGTCAACAACAATAGATATTTTTATTTCACTTATATAAATCATTAGTATGTTAACTTTGTTATCTGAAAAAGTTTTTAAAATTTTTGAAACAATAGAATAATCGCTTTTTATTCCAATACCAATTATTGAAATTTTTGAAACATCGTCATTATAAAATATATCTTTTACATTTTTATTGCATAACATATTATTAATTATTGATTTAGCTTTAACAAAATATTGCTTATCAATAGTAAATGAAATAGTATTATTAATATCTGTATTAATGGAAGAATATGTTAACATATCAATATAAATACCATCGTTAATAAAATTATCAAAAAGATTTGTTACACAACTTTCGATATTTAACAATCCAATTATTGAAATTTTTACTTGATCTTTATCAAAAGCTATCCCAGTAATTAATGAAGATTCCATACCCACCTCTTTATTTTTTGATATGTCACATATAATTGTTCCTTCTTTATTATTAAAACTACATTTTGCATATATTTTTACATTAAATTTTTTTGCAACAAGAACACTTCTTGTCTGTAATACTTGAGCTCCAGAACTAGCCATTTCAATCATTTCATCATAAGATATAATATTTATCTTTTTTGCATTTTTTACAATATTTGGATCAACAGTGTAAACGCCTTCAACATCAGAATATATTTCACAAAAATCAGATTTTAACGCTGCCGCTAAAACAACAGCTGTTAAATCAGATCCACCTCTACCTAACGTAGTAACATTGTTGTCAAAACTAACACCTTGGAATCCAGTAACAATAACAATCATATTATTAAGTAAACATTCTTTTATTCTTGTTGAATCAATTTCTTTTATTTTAGCATACATAAAATCATTGTTTGTTTTTATCCCAGCTTGGTAACCAGTTAGAGATATAGCCTTTTCGCCAATTGAATTGATCATTGTTGATAGCAACGATGCTGAAACAATCTCTCCAGTGGAAAGCAATGTGTCAAATTCTCTTGGAATAGGATCATATGTTATTTTGTTAATTAGATTAATTAAATCATCAGTTGTATCTCCTAAAGCAGAAACGACAACAATAATTTTATTCCCATCTTTTTTTTTTTTTATTATTTTGTCAGCAACCTGCCTCATCTTGTATAAATTTGAAAGAGATGATCCTCCAAATTTCATAACAACTACAGACATATAAAATCCTCTAAATCATTTTTCAACAAAAATTAAATAGATTCAATTTTTTTTATTTCTGGTATATTTTTTTTTATTTCATCTTCAACATAATATTTCATTGTTGCTGATGACATACTGCATGATCTACAAGCACCTGTAAGTTTTACTTTTACTATACCAGAACGCTCATCAACATCTATTAATTCAATATCACCACCATCTGAACGCAATCGTAACCTAATAGATTTTAATATTTTTTCAATTTTTTCTCTCATAATAAACCCCTAATTATAATAAACAAAATTATATAAATCGCGCCCAGGAGGAATTGAACCTCCAACCTTTTGATTCGTAGTCAAATGCTCTATCCAAATTAAGCTATGGGCGCAAACAAAAGTACAAATTATGATACTTTAAAACGAAAATGCTGTCAACGGGATTCGAACCCGTGATCTTCGCATTGAGAGAGCGATATCCTAAAACCACTAGACGATGACAGCAAATAAATTAATCTAAATTTCGAATTCTATTAATAACTTGATTTATTTTTGCATTAAAATAAGGATCATTATTAATTTTCTCTTTTATTTTGTTACACGCATGCATAACCGTTGAATGATCTCTACCACCAAAAGAAAATCCAATTTCAGTTGTAGAAAATTCATCAGTAATAGTTCTAGATATATACATTGCAATTTGACGTGGGAATGCTATCGCATCTGTTCTTCTTTTTGATTTCATATCTCTGATATTAATATTAAATTCTTCAGAAACAATTTTTTGTATTTTTTCTATTGTTATTCTTTCACAAAGTGTATCTGTTTTTATTATATCCTGCAATATTTTTTTAGTAGAATCAACATTTAATGGAGTTTCTGTAAATAAAGAAAATGCTGTAACTCTCAAAAGAGATCCTTCGAGTTGTCTTATATTTGATTTAATTTGAGTTGCTATATATAAAATAACATCATCAGGTATATTAATTTTTTCTTGTTCAGCTTTTTTCCGTAATATTGCAATTCTAGTTTCTAAATCTGGTGGTTGTATGTCAGCTATGATACCCCATTCAAACCTTGAAATAAGTCTTTCTTCAACATTTTCTAGTTCTTTTGGTGGCCTATCTGAAGAAATAACAACTTGTTTTTTAAAATCAAACAAACTATTAAACATATGAAAAAATTCTTCTTGAGAACTTTCTTTGCCAACTAAAAATTGTATATCATCAATTAATAAACAATCTAAACTTCTATATTTATTTTTAAAAGATGCAATTCTATCAAAACGAATTGATTCTATAAATTCAGTAACAAATTTTTCACATGTAACGTAAAAAACTTTTAAATTTAAAGATTTATCTTTTATATAATTACCTATTGCATGCAATAGATGTGTTTTGCCAAGTCCAACACCACTGTAAATAAATAATGGATTGAATTGTTTCCCAGGTGTTTTTGCAACAGCCTCTGCACATCCATGAGCAAATCTATTAGATGCTCCTATAACAAATCCAGAAAAAACATATTTTGGATTTATGCAATCTTTTTGTATAATCTGTGGTTGGTATACATGTTCAGGAGTATCTTCAACTTTTTTTATTATAGAAGAAATATCTTGCTGAGGTATTAATTCCAATACTATTTGTTCTTTGCAAAAATCAGATAAAATACGTTCAATATTTTTTTGTTGATTTGTTATTATCCATTGAGAAAAATATATATTTGGAACTTCTAATGTAAAAATATTGTTTTTTAAATGTAAAGGATTTAAAGGAGAAATCCATAAATTATATGTCTCTGTTGGAACTGATATTTTTAAATCATCTATAACTTTTTTCCATAAACTAGAAATATTAAAATTCACAATAAAATCTCCAAATAACTTAAAAACAAAATGCAATTTTATAATTAAAATATTAATATATTTATCAATTATGCATAGTATTACAATTTATCGCGGATTATATATTTTTTTATTTCATCAGTCAAACGTAAAAAATCAAAAAAAGTTAATTTATTTGGTCTAAAAGATGGATCTATTTGCAATCGTTTAAAAATTTGTAAAATTAATTCTTTTTTTAATTTTTTTTCAAACAAACTAATAGAATTCAAAATTGTTTTTCTTCTAATGTTAAAAACATGTTTTACAATTTTAAAAAAAAGTATATCTAAATCAGCTTTTTGTTTAAATTTATTTGTAAATTTTATTACAGATGAATTTACACTTGGTATCGGATAAAAACTTTTTGGAGAAACATCAAATAAAACATTACAATGCGAATAATATGAAACAAATATAGAAATATAACCATAATTTTTATCACCTGGTTTTGCAATCATTTTTTGTGCAATTTCTTTTTGTAACATTACAACAGATATAGACCAATTTTTCAATGGTAAAATTTTTTGTATTATTGAGGTACCAATGTTATATGGTAAATTTGAAATAATTTTACAAACATCAGTTGATAAAACATAATTGAGAAAATCAAAATTAATAATATTAACATTTTTAAAATTTTTAGTTAAAAAATAAAAACGCAAATATTCGCATAATTTTTTATCAATTTCAATAGCTGTTAAATTATTAACTAATGGACTTATAATTTTTGTTAAAATACCTTTGCCAGGCCCTATTTCTAAAACATTGTCATTCTCACTTAAATCAGCAACTTTAACAATTTTATTTGCAATATTATTGTCTATTAAAAAATTTTGCCCATATCTCTGACGCATTTTATATTATAATATTTTATTTAATTATTTACCTATACAAAAAGTTGAAAAAATTGTATCTAAAACATCCTGATTAACACCAATTCCTAAAATTTCATTTAATGTTTTTTGTGCATTTTCTATTTCTATATATATAATTTCATCAACATTATTATTATTTTTAAATAAAATATCTTTAGCTTTTTTTAATGAACATAAAACATTTTGCAACAATATATAATGACGAGAATTTATCATAAAAAAATCATTATTATGTTCATCAACACCAATAATATTTATAATTTTATCTAATAAATCAACAATCCCAAGTTGTTTCTTTGCAGATATTTTAACAGTAAAAATAAAAGAATCATTAATCACACTATAATCAAAATTATCGTTTTTCAATAAATCAATCTTATTAAAAACAGCTATAATTGAAGCATCACACGGTACATTTTTTTTTAAAAACTTAATAATCTTAAAATCATCTTTATTTAAACCTGATGAAATATCAAACATAGTAATTAATATTTTTGATTCTTTTATGATGCATTTAGTTTTTTCTTGGCCTAAAGATTCTATTATATTCTTTGTAATATTTCTAATACCTGCTGTATCAACAAATGTTAATTGGATTCCTTTGTAATCTATTGTTTCTTCTATAATGTCAGTAGTAGTACCTGGTATATCAGTAACAATAACTCTGTTTTTGCCTAAAATTGAATTTAATAACGATGATTTACCAACATTTGGTTTACCTATAATTGGAATTTTTATACCATGTTGTAAAATACTGCTAATTTTATAATTATCCAAAATATTTTGTATATCTTCTATGTAAAAATCAAGTTTTTTAATATATGACAATGTGCTAATATTTTCATCAGGATAATCTATACTAGCATTTATGAAAGCAAGAAACATTGTTAATGAATTTTTTATTTTCTTAATCTTAGATGAAAATACACCAGAAATGTTATTAAGTGAAAATTTTGTAGATTTTGATGTTTTAGATGATATAATGTCACATACAGATTCTGCTTCAATAAGATCTTTTTTCCCATTCAAAAAAGATCTATATGTAAATTCACCTGGAGAAGCTAATCTTGCCCCAGTGTTACACAAAAGCTCCAATACTGACTTTATTATTAGTGGATTTCCATGGACACAAATTTCTACCAAATTTTCTCCAGTATACGTGTATGGAGATTTAAAAAAAACACATATAACCTCATCTATTACTTCATTTAAACTAATAATGTGCCCATATCTCACTTGTTTATTGCAATTTGAATTAGTTTTAAATACTTTATTTATTATTGAAAAAGAATCTTCACCAGACATACGTATAATTGAAATAGCAGCTCTTCCAGCAGCACTAGACAACGCAACAATTGTATCACTGATAATATATGAATAAATCATATGAAATAGATATTTTATATAAAATTAATTTAAATTTTTTATATTATTTTTTTGTTCTAATATATTTTTTATTAATGAATCCATTTTTTACAAAATTTATTTTTTTATTATTGTAATTGTTTGCTTTATACACACCTCTATCATAATAATTGTGTGTGTTTTCTTTCATTTTAACGTTATTTTTTTTATCAAATGTTTCAAACAATATTTTTAAAATTGCAGCAGAAACATTCGTAATATCATTGTTTGTAATAATATCATCTATGATTGCTTTATATTTTTCCAGTTTACCATCTTTTAAAATTTTATTTATATTTTTAATAATTGTTTTTATTCTTGATTTTTCAATATCATTCAAGGTTGGCAAGTAAGATCTTTTTATATTAGTTTTTATATACCTTTGAATATTTTTTAACTTATACATTTCTTTTTCAGAAACAAAACTATATGCTTCCCCAGTTTTACCAGCTCTTCCAGTTCTACCAATTCTATGTACATAATTTTCATTATCTTTTGGTATATCATAATTAAAAACAACATTAATATTATCAATATCTATTCCTCTCGCTGCAACATCAGTAGCTATAAGAATACTTATTGATTGATTCCTAAATCTTAACATAACATTATCTCTCTGTGATTGGCTCATATCACCATGCAAAGAAGCAGCAGAATAACCATTTGATTGAAGATATGACGAAACCTCATCAACTTTTCTTTTAGTATTGCAAAAAATAATAGCAAGATTTGGATTATACATGTCTATGCATTTCATTATTGCTTCTATTTTTTGATATTCTTTAAGAACAAAATAATATTGATTTATCATTGGAATTGTAAATTTATTATCTTCAATTTTTATTATTTCTGAATTTTTTTGATATTTTTTTATTAAAAACATAAACTCATTTGGTATTGTGGCTGAAAAAAATACTATTTGCCTTTGCTTTGGTATTCTTTTTAAAATTATTTCTATATCATCCCTAAATCCCATATCCAACATTTTATCAGCTTCATCTAAAACTACAATAGAAACATTATCAAGACTTAATGTCTTTCTTTCTAAATGATCTATTACTCTTCCAGGGGTACCAACAACTATCTGTACTTTGCAAGAAGACAAAGAATAAATTTGCTTCTGTATCGGTTGTCCACCATATACAGATAATATATTGACACCAATCTTATATTTAGACAAAAGTTTTAATTCATAAGAAACTTGTATTGCAAGTTCTCTAGTTGGACATAAAATTATTGTTTGAACAACTTTATTTTTAACATTTATTTTTTCTAATATTGGAATACAAAACGCTGCTGTTTTACCAGTTCCAGTTTGTGCTTGAGCAACAATATCTATACCATCAAGCATTTTAGGAATAGCAATGCTTTGTATTGGAGTTGTTTCTTCAAAGCCTAAATCATGAATAGCTTTAATTATTTCATTAGATAATTTTAAATCACTAAATTTTTTTATAATATTCATAGTTCCGTTTTATCATTAAAATACAAATTTATCAAACTATATTTCTTAAAATCTTCTCTAATTCTACAAAATTTACATCAGTATTAAAACAACCGCCTTTTGATAATGGAATAAATTGAATTGCTATATCAGTATTTTTTAACATCTTAAATGCATTATATCCTTCAAATAAACAAGCAACACCAACAATTCCAGTAGGTTTCTGTTCATTTATAATTTTATTTATAATACTACCACCCTTCAAAATATATAGAGATTTATAATTTAATTCTTTTGCAAGAATGCTAATTTTTGATATTTTACAATTAAAACATTCACTACATACATAATAACCACTCTTCTCTACAGCAGTACAATTGTCAATATTTCTCATACAATGAGGTACAAAAACAATTCTGTTTTCAAATGGAATAAATGCAAACTTTTTAGCTTTAATTTTATTATGCTTTATTATAAAATTATTATAAATTTTTTCATTTTTATGAAACAAATTACATGATATCATTTATATGTTATTTTATAAAAAAAAATAATCAATATCAAACAAGATAATAAAATATATTACTATGTAGCAATTGACAAAAATCAATAAACATATGATAGATGAATAATTTTTTATTTTTTTTTTTACATGTTTGCTATAATAATGTTAATATTTTAGACATACAATAATATAAACAAATATAACAGAGGTTTATTAATGAAAGAATTTGTGCACCTGCACAACCATACAGAATATTCCTTGCTTGATGGATCATGTAAAATTAATGACTCAAAAGGAAATCCAAGTGAATTGTTTGATATTATAAAAAATAAATATAAAATGACAGCTTTGGCTATA
Organism: Endomicrobium sp.; assembly: GCA_031263865.1. Taxonomy (GTDB): domain Bacteria; phylum Elusimicrobiota; class Endomicrobiia; order Endomicrobiales; family Endomicrobiaceae; genus Endomicrobiellum. Next base: position 101,235 of record JAISEY010000003.1, on the reverse strand, counting down.
ACAGATCATGGGAATATGTATGGTGCAATGGAATTTTATTGGGCATCAAAACTCATAGGAATAAAACCAATAATAGGATGTGAGATATATTTAGCAAAAGAATCTAGATTTGATAAATTTTATAAAAAACAAACAACCAATAAAACTGATAGCATAATAAAAAATAAAAACACTTACAATCACTTAACATTATTGTCTAAAAATTTAATTGGATATAAAAATTTAATGCTTATTGTAAGTACAGGATTTATAGAAGGGTTTTATTACAAACCAAGAGTAGACAAGGAAATATTAAAAAAATATTCAGAAGGTATAATAGCTTTATCAGGTTGCTTAGCTGGCAGTATCCCATCTGCACTTTTAAAAGAAGATTTTGAATTTGCTAAAAAAGAAGTACTTGAATACAAAAATATTTTTGGAGAAGAAAATTTTTATATAGAAATAATGGATAATGGACTTATAGAACAACAGACAATAATCCCAAAATTAATAGAATTATCAAAAAAAACTAAAACACCTGTTGTTGCTACAAATGATTGCCATTTTTTAAAAAAAGAAGATTTTGAAATACATGATATTTTATTATGTATAGGGACAGGAAAAACATTGAATGACGAAAAAAGAATGCGTTTTAAATCTGATCTTTTTTATTATAGAAGCCCAGAAGAAATGATAAAAACGTTTTCTTATATACCAGAATCTATAAAAAATACATTAGAAATTGCAGAAAAAATCAATCTTAACATAAATTCAGATAAATTGTTGTTACCACAATTTGCTATACCAAATCAGTATAAAACTGATTCAGAATATCTTTTTTACCTTTGTAATGAAGGTCTTATAAATAGATATGGAGATAAATATGAGAACTATAAAAAAAGATTAAATAATGAATTGGAAGTTATAAACAATATGGGATTTTCTTCGTATTTTTTAATAGTTTATGATTTAATAAAATATGCAAAAACAAATAATATACCTGTTGGACCTGGAAGAGGATCTGGTGCTGGATCAATAGTAGCATATACGTTAGGTATAACAGACATTTGCCCATTAAAATATGATTTATTGTTCGAAAGATTTTTAAATCCAAATAGAAAATCTATGCCAGATTTAGATATAGATTTTGCAGATTCTGGTAGAGACAAAGTTATACAATATGCACAAAAAAAATATGGAGAAGAAAAATGTGCTCAAATCATAACATTTGGGTCAATGCAATCGAAACTAGTTATAAGAGATGTAGCAAGAGTAATGGGATTTACACAAGAAGAATCAAATAATATTGTAAAATTAATACCACAAAATATAACAATAAGTGAAACATTAAAAGTATCAACAGATTTAAAAAAAATAATAAACACAAACGAAAAAATTAAAAAACTTATAAAAATATCTCAAAAACTAGAAGGAGTTAAAAGACATACAGGCATACATGCTGCAGGAATAGTTATAGCAAATGAAAAAATAACAAATTATTCTCCAATGTCGAAAGGATCAAAAAATATAATAACAACACAATATGATGGAAGTACATTATCAAAACTTGGACTTTTAAAAATAGATTTTCTAGGGTTAAAAACTCTTACAGTAATAGATGAATGTATAAAACTTATAAACAAAAACAATAAATTTTTTGATTTAAAAAATATAGATTTTAATGATGAAAAAACATATCAATTATTAAGACAATCTAAAACAACAGGTATATTCCAGCTTGAAAGCAAAGGAATAAAAAAATTAATAAAAAAATTAAAGCCGAATAAAATAGATGACATTATAGCTTTGATTGCATTATATAGACCTGGACCTATGGGATCTGGTATGTTAGATGATTTTGTAAATAGAAAACATGGCAAAAAGAAAATATTTTACGATCACAAATTACTAGAACCAATATTAAACGATACGTATGGTATAATATTATATCAAGAACAAGTAATGAGAATGTCAATCGAATTAGCTGGATTCAATGGAAATGAAGCAGATTTATTACGAATAGCAATGAGCAAAAAAACAGCTGAAGCAATTGAAAGTCAAAGAGAAAAATTTGTTAATGGAGCAAATAAAAGAAATATAAATAAAAGAATATCAGAAAAAATATTTAACAATATTGTATCTTTTGGTAGTTATGGATTCAATAAATCTCATTCAGCAGCTTACGCAATAATTACGTATCAAACAGCATATTTAAAAGCAAATTATCCATTAGAATATTTTACAACTTTATTAAACAGCGAAATAGGTAGATCATCAATAAAAGATAATGAAACAAGCAAACTTGCAATGTATTTAGATGATTTAAAAACATTTGGCATAGAATTATTACATCCAAATGTACAATACTCTAATGGTAATTTTACAATTGAGAACAATAAAATACGTTATGGTCTTCTAGCTATAAAAAATATTGGAAAATCTTTTACAAACTCAATAGAACAATCAAGAAATATAAATAATGAAATTTATGAATTTAAAAATTTTGACGATTTTTTGCAAAGAATAGATATAAAATCTACAACAAAAAAATCATTAGAAAGCATGATAAAAGCTGGAGCTTTTGATACATTTGGTACAAACAAACTTATCACAAGATCAAATTTTCTAGAAAATATCAATTTATTTGTTAATATGGCAATAAAAATAAAAAAAGAGAAAGAATCTACTCAAGAATTTTTATTCAAAAATTTAGAAACAATAAAAAATCCACATATTTTAAAAAATACAAAAATACTTGAATTATTCCAAATATTAAATTTTGAAAAAGAAGTTTTAGGATTTTATCTTTCTGGCCATCCTTTAGAGCAAATAAAAAAACGCATTACAATATATTCTACCTACAATGGTAATGAATTTAAAAATTTGTATGACAATATTAAAATTAAAACAAATATATTAAATAAAAACATTCAAATATCAGGCATAATAACTTCAATAAAAAAAAATATTTCTAAATTAAAAAAAGAAATATACATAACATTTAAATTGGAAAGTTTGCAATATAATATTAACGTAATATTATTCCCAAAAAAAATAAATGAATTCTCAAAATATATTATACAGAATAATATAGTTGTAATAACTGGGAAATTAACAATTAATCAAGAACAACAAGAAATTATAGCGAATAAAATAATATCATTGGATGAAATAAATACATCAACATATAAAACAGTACATATAAGAATACATACTAAAATATATAATATTGTAATAAACAAAAAAATAAAAGAAATTTTTAATAAATATAAAGGAGATACAAAAACTTATATTGATTTATATGATTCTAGATATGGTAATTTTATAATTGAAACAAAATATTTAATAAATTGTTCAGATAATTTTGTAAACGACATAGAAACTATAGTAGGATTAAAAGAATCTGTAAAAATTATAATTTAAAATCTAAAAAACAATGGAGGAAATATGCTAGATATAAAATTTATAGAAAAAAATATAAATTTTGTAAAAAATGCAATATTAAGTAGAAATATAAAAATAAATTTAACAAAATTACTAAAATTATATCACGAAAAAAAAAAAAAAGTATACATTGTAGAAAATTTAAAATTTAAAAAAAACAAAAAGATTAAAAATATACATTACAAACAAAATAATTTTTCAAAAAACACAGAATATATAAAATTAAAAGACACAATTAAAAAACATGACGAATATATTTTATTGCTTGAAAACAAAATCAAAAATATTTTATTAAAAATTCCAAATATCCCTGATGAAAGCGTACCTATTGGAAAAGATCACAATAGTAATAAAGTAATAAAATTTATAGGAACTAAAAAAATATTCTCATTTATACCAAAACATCATTGGGAAATTGGTGAAAAATTAAATATTTTTGATTTTGCAAGAGCATCAAAAATTTCAGGTACAAGATTTACGATCATTAAAAATGAAGGTTGTGTATTAGAAAGAGCAATAGCTTCTTTTTTAATAGATATACATAAAAAAAATGGATATACAGAAATTGCTGCTCCATATCTTGTAAATGAAAAATCAATGATAGGTACTGGACAACTTCCAAAATTTAAAAAAGAAATGTTTAAATGTTCACTTGACAATTTATATTTAATACCAACTTCAGAAGTTTCTATTACAAATATTTACAGAGAAGAAGTATTAGAAGAACTTTCTTTACCAAAAAAATTTGTTTCATATTCCGCATGTTTTAGAAGAGAATCAGGTTCATATGGGAAAGACACAAAAGGGCTTATAAGAAATCATCAATTTAACAAAGTAGAACTTGTGAAATTCGTTTCTCCAAGTGAATCAAACAAAGAACTTGAAATTTTAGTATCAGATGTTTCTAATGTTTTAAAATTATTAAAACTTCCATTTAGAATTGTATTATTATCAACCGGAGATATTTCGTTTTCATCATCAAAAACATATGATTTAGAAGTATGGTTCCCAGGGTATAAATCCTATAAAGAAATTTCTTCATGCTCAAATTTTAAAGATTTCCAATCTCGAAGGATGAATATAAAAATAAAATATACAAAGAGTAAAAAAAATGATTTTTTGCATACATTAAACGGTTCTGGAGTTGCAATTGGTAGAATATTCGCAGCGATATTGGAAAACTATCAACAAAAAGATGGATCTGTTATAATACCAGATGTATTACATAAATATACAAAATTTAGTATAATGAAATGTAGAAATGGTTAAACATCTTTATTATATAAAAAAAATAACGTTTATTTGTTTATTATTCATTCCGTATTCATTATTTTCTAAAGATATTTGTAAAACAAATAATAATGTGTATAGAAGGAATGAATACAATAAATGTAGAATAAAAAATTTGAATGCGGGATATAAAAAACAATATAGAAGCTCTGTAGGATATTGGAATGAATTAAAATCTAAAAAAATCACACATAAACGCATACAAACTAATCCCAATAATAGAACATATTGTTATCAAAGGATTCCACGACGAAGCGATTTCCATTTAGTAAAAGTAATTACAGAGAAAGGAACATACTTGTTCTAACACTTTTGTACTTGCAAATATAAAATTAGAAATAAAATAATTATTATTCCATAATTAAAAAACATAATTTTAAATTTATTATTTTTTAAAAAAAATTTGATTTTTAAACATTTTTAATGTGTTTTCTAATAAACTTGTTATCGTCATAGGCCCAATTCCTCCTGGCACCGATGTTACTTTTACATTCATATTTTTAATTGAGTCAATATCAACATCTCCACACACTTTATCATTTATATTGTTCATTCCAACATCGATAACAACAGTTTTATTTTTTATAAAATTTTTATTCAAAAATTTAGCTCTACCAACTGATACAATTATAATATCTGCTCTTTTACATATTTTTTCCAGATTATAAGTTTTAGAATGAGCCATAATAACAGTTGCATCATTAGCAAGCAAAAGGCTTGCAATTGGTTTCCCAACTAAAATAGATCTTCCTATAATAACAACAATTTTCCCACTAATTTCCACATTATTATTATGCAACAGATTAATAATACCAAGAGGAGTACAAGGAATTATAATATTTTTTTTAATAATTTCATCCCATTTTTTTAACATATACATAGCCCCAATGTTAAAAGGATGAACACAATCAACATCCTTCAATGGATTTATATTGCTAACATAATATTCTGTTTCAATTTTTTTTGGTAATGGAAGTTGCAATAAAATACCATGAATATTTGGATCTAAATTCAAATTTTTTATTAATTTTATTAAATCAAATTTATAAATATCTATACTGCTAATATTATAATTAAACGACTTTATTCCAACTTCATTGCACGCTTTAATTTTTAACTTTATATAAATTTTACTAGCATAATCATCACCAACTAAAATTGTAGCGAGTCCTGGTCTACAACCAGCATTTGACACAATTTTACTTATTTCATTTTTTATTTTAAATCTTTTTTCATTAGATAAGTTTTTACTATCTATTATTTTCATTAAAACCACAAGTCCAAGTATAATATCAACGAACTTAATTCTAACATATACAAAACAAACAATTGCAAATGTTGGAAAAATAGATAACATTTTATACAATATGATTGTAATAGAGTTTATTATATATTACATTTTTATCATAATGGCAAATATTTAAAATTATTTTATAGATAAAAAATTTAAACAAAATTAAATTGGAGGGATCGCATAGTTCGGTCTATTGCGCTGGTTTGCTAAACCGGTATACGGATTCAAATCCGTATCGAGAGTTCAAATCTCTCTCCCTCCGTTTATTAAATTAAGGAGATAATAAAAATGGTATGTAATAAAACATGTTGTGATGTTAATTTACAAAAAAAACATATTATAAAAGTAACAAGAGGTACAAAAAATGATCCTTCCCCTATACCAGAAGAAGGAGAATGGATAAATGCAAAACAAATTTCAGATATTAGCGGACTAACACATGGTATAGGTTGGTGTGCTCCTCAACAAGGAGCGTGTAAATTAACGTTAAATGTAAAAATGGGTATTATCGAAGAAACATTAATAGAAACAGTAGGATGTAGTGGGATGACACATTCAGCAGCAATGGCTGCTGAAATTTTAAATACAAAAACAATTTTGGAAGCATTAAATTCTGACTTAGTTTGCGATGCAATAAATACTGCTATGAGAGAATTATTCCTTCAAATTGTATATGGTAGAACACAAACAGCATTTTCAAAAGGGGGGCTACCTATAGGAGCATGTATGGATGATCTTGGGAAAGAATTAAGATCTAAAATAGGAACTATTTATAGTACTGCTAAAAACGGAGTTAGATACCTAGAAATATCAGAAGGTTATATTATCGAAATGGGGCTTGATAAAAATAATGAAACAATAGGTTACAAATTCATTAATATTGGTAAGATGATTAATGATATTAAAAATGGGATTCCACATAAGGAATCATTTGAAAAAAACATAGGTTACTACGGTAGATTTAATGAATCAGTTAAAAAATTTGATCCAAGAAAGGAATGAGGTAATATTACTATGGAAAATATATTTGAAAATTATGATATAAGAATAGAACAAATAAAAAATACCATGAAAAAATATAGAATAAAGAATTTAAATGAAGCTAATGAAATATGTTTAAAAAAAGGAATAAATATTGCAAAAATTATAAAAACAATACAACCTATCGCTTTTGATGATGCAATTTGGGCATATACCTTAGGTGCAGCAATAGCTATAAAAGAAAACATAAACAATGCAATAGATGCGGCAAAAATGATAGGAATAGGATTACAATCTTTTTGTATACAAGGATCAGTTGCAGATCAACGATCTGTAGGTATTGGACATGGTAATTTAGCATCAATGTTAATAGATGAAAAAACAAAATGTTTCTGTTTTTTAGCTGGGCATGAAAGTTTCGCAGCAGCTGAAGGAGCTATTGGTATTATAAAAACAGTAAACAAAATAAGAAAAAACAATTTAAATATCATATTAAATGGATTAGGGAAAGATGCTGCATATATAATAAGTCGTATAAATGGTTTTACATATATAGAAACTTATTACAATAATTTAACATCAAAATTAAATATAATAACAAAAAAATCATTTTCAACAGACGATAGATCAAAAGTTAGCGTATATGGTGCTGATAATGTAAATGAAGGTATAGCAATTATGATAAAAGAAAAAGTTGATATATCAATAACAGGAAATTCAACAAATCCTGTTAGATTTCAACATCCAGTAGCATGTACATATAAAAAATGGGCAAATAGCAATAAAAAAAATTTTTTTTCTGTTGCATCTGGAGGTGGAACTGGTAGAACATTGCACCCAGATAATATAGCTTCTGGCCCATCATCATATGGAATGACAGATACAATGGGTCGAATGCATGGAGATGTTCAATTCGCTGGATCATCATCAGTACCTGCTCATGTCGAAATGATGGGATTTATTGGAATGGGTAATAACCCAATGGTTGGAGCAACAGTTGCAATATCAGTTTCAATAGAAGAGCTTTTTAAAAAATAAATATTATTAAAATATTTTTATATTTGACAATATTTTAATGTTTTATATATAATTTTTAACTGATTTATTCTTACTAAATTAGTCATTAAAGTAACTTCTGTAATAAGTTTAGGAGGTAAAATGGCAGTAAAAGTGAGATTACAAAGAATTGGGAAACGGAAAAAACCTTGTTATAGGATTGTTGTAATGGATCAAAGAACAAAGAGAGATGGTAAAACAATTGAAATTTTAGGCAATTATTATCCACTAACAAACAATTCTATTAAATTTAATATAAATTTTAATAGATTAAATTATTGGATTAGTGTTGGAGCAAAAACATCAAAAACACTAAGTAATTTAATATCAAAAACAAAAAATTAAAATATATCTGTTGGTGTTAATAACTTTGGGGGATTTTATGAAAGATTTAATTTTATTAATTGCAAAAGCTTTAGTTGATAATCCTGATTGTGTAAACGTAAATGAGGTAACTGGAGAAAAAACAACTGTATTAGAATTAAAAGTTGCATCAGAAGATAGAGGTAAAATTATTGGCAAAGAAGGAAGAATTATTAAAGCTATAAGAATAATTATAAATTCAGCATCTGCAAAATTAGATAAAAGAGCTACAGTAGAAGTAGTAGAATAAAAATTGAAACAATATATTTTTATATTAAATGTTTTTAAATATTTTTAACCTAAGAGAGAAAGATGTTTGGTTTTATATATGAAAATTGATATTATTACTGCGTTTCCAAAAATGTTCGTTGGATCATTTACTGAAAGTATAATTGGACGAGCAATAAAAAATAAAATTATTAATATTAATTTTATAAACATAAGATCGTTTTCAAATGATAAACATAAAAAGATTGATGATAGACCATTTGGTGGTGGTTGCGGAATGGTTATAAAAATAGAACCAGTATATTACGCAATAAAAAGCACCGGTGTAAAAAAAAAAAATAAAAAATATAAAAATTTTTATACAAAACCTCTTGTAATTTATATGACTCCTCAAGGTAAAATTTTAAAACATAAACTAATATTAGATTTTTCAAAATATAAACATCTAGTAATTGTATGCGGACATTATGAAGGAATAGATGAAAGAATAAAAAACTATGTAGATGAAGAAATTTCTATAGGCAATTATGTGCTTACAGGTGGTGAAATTCCAGCAATGGTATTAATAGATTCTATAACAAGAATATTGCCAGGTGTTATAAAATCAGATTCTATAAAAAATGACTCATTTTTTAATGGATTATGTGATTATCCTAGCTATACAAGACCTGTTGTATTTAAAAATCATAAAGTTCCAGATATACTATTATCTGGAAATCATAAGAATATTAATGACTGGCGTATAAAAAAATCATATAATAAAACTATTAAACATAAAATAGATTCTAAATAATAAGTCTATTTTTTAAGATATATTATATAATATTTAACATAACAAAAAAGGAGTAGGAATGAATGCAATTAGAATATTTAAAAAAAAATAAAAAAATTGATATACATTTTAAAATAGGTGATCAAATAAAAGTATACTTCAAAATAATTGAAGGAACAAATGAAAGAATACAAATTTTTAATGGAATAGTTATAAGGATCAGGGGTATTGGTATTTCAAAAAGTTTTACAGTTAGAAAAATATCTTTTGGAATTGGTGTAGAAAGAATTTTTCCAATATATTCTCCTAAAATAGAAAAGATTGAAATAATAAAACATGGCAAGGTTAGAAGAGCTAAATTATATTATTTAAGGAAACTTTCTGGGAGAGCAGCTAAAATTTCAGAACTTCATCAATAAAACTTTTTTAATATAACAAATTAAAATAAATAGACATATTTATACATTAAAATGAAAAAAATATTTTATAGATCATGTTTTTTAATAGCAATTGTTACAATTTTAACAATTGTTGTCTTTAAACTTAAAAAAAATAAATATGAAAATATTGCGTCAAAAGAATTATCAATTGCAAACAATGAAATTTTAAATGGAAATTTAAATATCGGAATTTCTACTTTAAATGGGATAATATTAAGATTCCCAAAAACATTATCATCATATCAAGCAAAACTCATAAAATCTGATATTCTTGTTAAAGAAAACAAATATAAAGAAGCAATAAATACTTTAAACAATTTATTATCTAATTGCAAGTTAAAAAATATAAAATCAATTGCAAAAATAAGAATAATATACATATATGATATGTTAAAAAATTATGATAAAACTATATTATATTCGAAAAAATTTATAGAAGAAAACAATAATCATTTTCTTACAAAAAACATATATTTAAATTTAGCAGAATCTTATGTCAAAATTAAAATGAAAAACAAAGCAATAAAAACATTTAATGAAATAATAGTTAAATATCCAGAAACAAAAGAAGCAAAAATATCTAAAAACAGAATAAATGAAATTAATTATATAAATTAATAATACAATTAAATAACTAATTTTGGTTTATAAAATGTGTAATTGTAATAATAAAATTTTAAATACAAAAAAATTATATATAAAAATAAAAGAATTAAAAACAAAAAATAAAAAAATTGTATTTACAAATGGATGTTTTGATTTACTCCATATCGGACATATTTGTCTTTTTAAAAAAGCAAAAAAACTTGGCGATATTTTGATTGTAGCAATAAATTCTGATAAATCTTTAAAGCATATAAAGGGTAATTGCAGACCTATTATTAAAGATGTTTACAGAGCAAGAATTCTTGCTTCTTTAATATATATAGATTACGTTACAGTTTTCAATGAATATACACCAAAAAAAATTTTAAAAAAAATTAATCCAAACATTTTAATAAAAGGAAATGAATACAAAACTTCAGATATTATTGGAAGAGAATATGCAAGAAAAATATATAAATTTAATATGATAAAAAACATATCAACAACAAAAATAATAAAATCAATAATAACTAAATATAAACAAACAAAATCTATATAAAATATTTTTAATATAAATTTCAATATATTTTTTTAAAAATATAATATAATCATTAAAAATCAAAATTGATTTAGTTTTACCAAGCCATACATACGATCCATCGTTTTTTCCAAACATTATTCTTATATTTTTTTATTAACAATAGTTATATTCAAAACCAATAATATTTTTATATTTTAATTCATTCCACATATTAAAATATGATTTATTTTTCGAAATTAATAAATTTTCATATTTTTTAATTCTTCTTTTAATATTTTTCCCAGCACAATAATAATAAGAAACTACATCAAAAAAATTAACATATAATGCTGACAACATATATTGAGTTTTTTATTCAAAACTTATATCATAACGAGTTTTATCATAAAAAAACATATTTGATGGGAAAAACAAAAATAATAATTAGTGAATATATAATCACTTGTTTTACAAATTTAATATTTTTTAGTAAATTAATAAAATATTTAGTATAAATAATGTACGTTTTATAATTTTTTAGGTAATTTATTAATGGGTATTATAAAATCAACAAAAAAAGCTAAATTGTTTTGCGGTATAATATTTTCAGACATGGGAATATATGAAAAGCATATTGATATTCTTAAAAATGAATTTGGGAATATTGACATAAAAAGTGAAATTATAAATTTTAACTTTTCTAATTATTACAACAAAGAGTTTGGTAGTAATTTAAAACGCACATGGATATCATTTAGTAATTTAATATTAACAAATTTTATAACAAATATAAAAAAAAGTACTAATTTGATTGAAAATAATTCATCAAAAAAAAACAAGAGACAAATTAACATAGATCCTGGTTATATTACAGCAGCAAATATTGTTTTAGCCACAACAAAAGATTATAGTCATAGAATTCATATAAACAATGGTATATATGGAGAAGTTTCTCTTATTTATAACAAAGGATACATAAAACTTCCGTGGACGTATCCAGATTATTTATCAAAAGTAGCATCAAATTTTTTTTTATGTGCAAGAAAAATTTTTATAAAACAAACAAAATATTATTAAATAATATATAGTTTAACATTGAGATATGAAACAATGACAAAAAAAGAATTAAAAATAGTTTCTAATTTAGCAAGAATACATATTGAAAATAATGAAAAAACGAAATATCTAAATGATATTAATGAAATGATTGGTTGCGTAAAAATTTTATATGAACAAAAGTTTGTTAATGTAAAACCAACAACACATATTACTAATGTTAGGAATATATGGAGAAATGATGTTGTTATTAAATCTTCACAAAAACAAATAGATAAAATACTAAATAATGCTAAATCAAAGTATAAAACTTTTTATAAAATTAATAAGGTAATAGATAAAGAATGATAAAAGCTGTTAATTTTTTTAATGGGACAACTGTTAGCAGTTGCAATATTTTTGAAATATCAAATAAAATTAAAAAAATACATGGTATTATATGGATAGATTTATTTTTAGAAAACCATGAACTAACACATGATGAAACTATATTATTATCAAAAACATTCAGTTTCCATGAAATGTCAATAGAAGATTGTTTATTTTCACAATATTACCCTAAAATTGAAGAATTTGAAAATTATGTTTTTTGTGCAGTACATGGTATACAATTAAAGCCAAATTACTTCCAAGAATTTGAAGATAGTATATATGAATTAAATCTTTTCATAGGGAATAAATTTATAATAACTCTACATACAGAAGAATTGTTTTTTTTAGAAACACTATTTGAAAGAGCAAAAACAAGACCTCAAATAGAAATGAAAAATCTTGAAACGATTCTCTATAATATATTAAATAAAACTGTTTCTAGTTATGAATTTACATTAGAAAAAATTGATGATAAAATAGAACATTTAGAAGATATTATTTTAAAAAACCCTGACCCAACAATAATGGAAGAAATTTTATATACAAAGAAAGTTATTTTTACAATGAAAAAAATAGCAGAATCACAACAAACAACATATGGTTATTTTACTCGTGGGAATAATAATAATTTAATTTCAAATGAATATTTAGTATACTTCAGGGATATTTATACACAATGTGCAAGAATGAATCAAGGAATAATAATGAGAAGTCAAATGGCTGTAAATTTAATAGAAGTATATATGTCAAGTATTACAGTTAAGCTTACAGAAATTACAAAATTTTTAAGTATATTAGCCACTATTTTAATGCCAATATTAATAATATCAGGATATTACGGTATGAATATAACTTTCCCAGAACATTCTATGCTTGGACCAATTGGGTCATGGGGCGTTGCAATAAGTTTAATGTTTATAAGTATTATTGCAGTACATATATATTTTAAAAAAAAAAAGTGGTTTTAAAATGAATTTATTAAATTCTTTAATTGAAAAAATCAAATCTTATAATACAAATAACGTTTATACAATAGAAAAATGTTTTAAAAATATAAAAAAAATTAATCCAAAAATTAATGCATTTATTAGATTAAATGAAAAAAAATCATTAGAAAAAGCAAATAAATTTGATAAAATTGCAGAAAAACATAAATTACATAATAAAATACTTATCGGTATTCCAATTGGAATAAAAGATAATATTATGATTAAAAACGAATTAGTAACATCTGCTTCAAAATATTTTAAAGATTATGTTTCTCCATATGATGCAACTGTTATAAAAAAATTAAAAAATGCAGGAGCAATTTTTGTAGGTCAAACAAACATGGACGAATTTGCAATGGGTGGATCAACAGAAACATCAATATATGGTATAACAAGAAATCCATGGAATCTTGAATATATATCAGGTGGGTCATCTGGAGGTAGTGCAGCAGTCGTAAGTTCTGGAATGGTACCAGTAGCTTTGGGATCTGATACAGGTGGTTCTGTTAGACAACCAGCAAGTTTTTGTGGAGTTGTTGGATATAAACCATCATATGGATTAATTAGCAGATATGGTGTATGTGCATTAGCTTCTTCTTTTGATCAAATAGGAATATTCTCAAAAACTGTATTTGATTCAGCTATATTAATGAATGTTATATCAGGAGTTGATAGAAAAGATCAAATTTGTGAATCAATAAATAACACAGATTACACTTATAATTTGACAAAAAATAAAACATTTAAAAAAATTAAAATTGGTATACCAAAACAACTTTATGATTATAAAATTGATACAGAAATATTAAAATCTTTTAACAATGCAATTGATAAACTTAAATTAAGAAATATCCAAATATGCGATGTTAATATCCCATTTTATAAATATATTCCTGCAATTTATAAGACTATAATGTGTGCTGAAGTTTCTGCAAACATTGCAACGTTCGATGGAATACGTTACGGACATAAAGCAATAAATGTAAATAATTTATATGATGAATATTCAAAAACACGTGCGGAATCATTTGGATATGAAGTAAAAAAAAGAATACTATTTGGAACATATGTTTTAGAATCTAAAAACCACAACAAATATTATAATACAGCACAAAAAGCAAGAACAATTCTTATAAAACAAATAAATAATGCATATAAAAAGTGTGATTTTATTTTTTCTCCTTCAACATTGCAAATGCCTGTAAAATTTGGAAAAAGTTTATCTGATGAATGTGATATGTTCCTCATAGCTGCGAACATTGCAGGATTGCCTGGAATTAGTGTACCATATTCAAGTTCTCCATTTTCAAAAATACCAATTGGCATGCATTTTATGGGTAAAAGATTTTCAGATGCAAATCTTTTTAAGATAGCATATGAATTCGAAAAAATAACAAATTTTAAAAAAGAATATCCAAAACTTTGATTTTTTATATAAGGAAATATAATGATTCATTATGAAACAAAAATAGGATTAGAAATACATATACAGATTAATACAAAATCAAAACTTTTTTGTAATTGTTCAACACAATTTGGAAATATCCCAAACAAAAATATTTGTGTTATTTGCACATCACAACCTGGAACAATCCCTATGTTAAACAGAAAAGCAGTTGAAGCAATAGTTAAAACAGGTCTTGCCTTAAAATGCAAAATAAATAAACAAAGTTTCTTTTCAAGAAAACAATATTTTTATCCAGACTCTCCAAAAAATTATCAAATAACACAATTTAATCCGCCTTTATGTTCTGATGGTATTATAAAAATAAATATTAATAATAAAGAAAAAAATATACATATAAAAAGAATACATCTTGAAGAAGATGCAGGTAAATTAATACATGAAATAGGCTCTACAAAATTGCATTATTCATTATTGGATCTAAACAGAGCAGGCATAGGATTAATGGAATTTGTTACTGAACCTGATTTTAATTCTTCAGAAGAAGTATTAATATTTTTATCAAAATTAAAAAATATAGTTGAATATTTAGAAACTTCTGAATGTAATATGGAAGAAGGCAAAATGAGATGTGATGTAAATATAAGTATAAAAAAAATTGGAGATAAAAATCTTGGGCAAAAAGTTGAAATTAAAAATATCAATTCTATGTCTAACATAAAATATTCAATTATTAATGAAATAAAAAGACAAGAAGTAATTCTTAATGCAAACAAAAAAGTTATACAAGAAACAAGGGGATTAAAATCAAAAAACTGTGAAACAAAATCAATGCGCTCAAAAGAAAATACATTAGATTATAGATATTTTGTAGAACCAGATTTAGTTCCATTTAATTTAAAAAATAAATTTATAAAAAAAATATCAAAACAAATCCCAGAGTTACCAATGTTAAGAAAAAAAAGATTTATGAGTGAATATAAATTGTCAGAATATGATGCAAATTATTTAACATCAAAAAAAACTATTGCAGATTATTATGAAGAAGTTTTAAATTTTATTTATAATACAAATAAATCTGTAAATATATCAAAACTTACAGCAAATTGGATTTCTACTGAATTGATGTCAAAATTAAATTTATCAAACATATCAATATTAAAATCTCCAATTACAAGTGAAAATTTTGCAAAATTAATTTTACTAATTTCAAATTCTACAATTTCTGGGAAAATAGCAAAAATTATTTTCGAAGAAATGTATATCAGTAATAAAAGTCCAGAAACAATAATAAAAGAAAAAAATATTGAATATATATCAGATGAATCCACATTAGAAAAATTATGTGAAAATACTATTATAGAAAATAAAAACATAGTGAAAGATTTTATATCTGGCAAAAAAAATGCATTAACTGCAATAATTGGTTGTGTTATGAAAAAATCAAAAGGACAGGCAAATCCTAAAATTGTTAATGAAATTTTAATTAAAAAACTAAAAAATTATATTACATGATTTTTATCGTAATCATAAAAATCAGTTTCTAAAATAAATCTAGATGGGAAATTGAATTTAGTTTTACCATAAATTGTTCTTTTTTTTGCCCAACATAAATATAAATTTTCCATAGCTCTTGTCATTCCAACGTACATTAATCTTCTTTCTTCTTCTAAATTTATAAAATTTAAATTAGATTCATTTGGGAAAAGACCATCTTCAAGACCACATAAAAAAACTGTTTTAAATTCTAACCCTTTTGCTAAATGCATAGTCATAAAAGTTACTTTAGATAATACATTTTTATTAAGAAAATCAAAATCATCAATTAACGCTAAACTAGTTAAATATCCTGCTAATGATTTATCAGAAAAAGAAGAATTTTCAAAATTGTTTATAGATTCAATCAATTCTTTAATGTTTTCAATTTTTGATCTAGAAATAATACTATCTTCAAATTCCAATTTTTTTAAATATTCAGAATGAGAAATAATTTTTATAACAATTTCTTTAACAGAAAGTTTATTTTTCAATTCCATAAGTTTTTTAATAAATTGCGAAAAAACAATCAAAATATTAATTGCTTTTTTTTTTAATTTAGTTTCTTTCAAAAATTTAATACTTTCCCAAATAGAAATATTTTTTGATTCAGCAAAACTTTCAATAATATTAAAAGAAATTTTTCCAAACCCACGCTTAGGGTTGTTTATAATTCTCTTAAAACTAATATTATCATTTGTATTATAAATAAACTTTAAATATGATATTATATCTTTTATTTCACTTCGATCATAAAATCCTATACTACCTATTATGCTGTATGGAATCCTTTTTTTTCTAAATATATCTTCAAAAACACGCGCCTGTATATTTGTTCTATAGAAAATAGAAAAATCAGAAAATTTGCATTTGTTATTAAGAACACCAAAAGATATTATATTAGATATTTTTTCAGCTTCATCATTTTCATCTAATGCTTCTATAACTGATACAATTCCATTATCTAAATTATTTGTCCATATTTTTTTTGATACTCTATTGATATTGTTTTTTATAACATTTTGAGCAAAATATAATATTTTAGGTGTTGATCTATAATTTTGTTCAAGTTTGATTGATTTAGTGTCAAAATAATCTTTTTTAAAATTTAATATATTATTTATATCAGCACCTCTCCAAGAGTAAATTGATTGGTCATCATCACCAACAACACATATGTTTCTATATTTTTTTGCTAGCAAATTTATAAATGTATATTGAGCAAAATTTACATCTTGATATTCATCTACCATTATATATTTATATTTGTTTTGATAAAAATTCAATAATGAATAATTTTTTTTTAATTCAAAAACTGTCTTCAATATTAAATCACCAAAATCTAATGCTCCAAAACGATTTAGTTTTTTTTGATATATATCATATATATCAAAAAAATTTACAATAAAATTATTATAATTTGCATTTTTATTACAAAAATTTAACACATCTAATGGTAATTTTAAATTATCTTTTGAATAATTTATTTGATCAATAATATTTGAAATTTTTACATTTTTTTTATCAAAATCAATTTCTTTTAAACAATCAGTAACAACATTTTTTTGATCTATAAAATCATATATTAAAAAATTTTGATTTATATCAATGTTTAATGATTCAGTTCGCAAAAAATTAGCACAAAATGAATGAAATGTTGATATACATATATCATTTTTTAATTTCACATCACGAAGTAAATAATTAACTCTTTGTTTCATTTCATATGCAGCTTTATTCGTAAATGTAACTGCAATAATTGAATCTGAAGAAACACCTGAAAAAATCAAATTAGCAATTCTATTAGTTATAACTCTTGTTTTCCCAGTCCCAGCACCTGCAAAAATTATTAAAGGGCCATCAATGTGTAAAACAGCTTTCTTTTGATAATAATTTAAGTTTTCATAAAAAGAATTTTTCATTTTTTTATTATACAATATATTAATTTTTAATAAAATTTTGTTATAATAAGTATAAAATTTTAACAAATAATTTATACTACATTAAACAACGAGGATAAGTGGACATTTTATTAGAAAGAAGAAGTGTAAGAGATTATACAAAAAAACATGTAAAAAACAAAGATATACAATACATTCTTCATGCAGGTATGTCAGCTCCAAGTGCAAAAAATACAAAATGCTATTCTTTTATAGTAATTAAAAACAAAGAAACACATAAAAAAATAGCAAATATACTTAAAGGTGCACAAATGATTCTAAAAGCACCTCTTGCAATTTTAATTGTTGGTGATGAAAATAAATCATATGAACAATATTTTCAACAAGATTGTTCAGCAGCAACACAAAATATATTATTGGCAGCAACAGCAAAAAAATATGGTTCGGTATGGTGTGGAATATATTCAAACAAAGATAGAGAAGAAAAAATACAAAAGCTTTTTAAATTACCAAACAATATAAAACCATTTTCTATCGTTGTAATAGGAAAGAATGCAAATAAACCACAAAATAAAAACAATTGGGACACTAAAAAAATTTATTATGAGTTATGGGAATGATAAAAAATAAATTAATAAAAATATTAAATCGTATAACCAACAAATATACAAATAAAAAAATTAAATTTATTGTAAACATACCTC
This sequence comes from Endomicrobium sp., assembly GCA_031263865.1. Taxonomy (GTDB): domain Bacteria; phylum Elusimicrobiota; class Endomicrobiia; order Endomicrobiales; family Endomicrobiaceae; genus Endomicrobiellum. The sequence continues at coordinate 82,320 of JAISEY010000003.1, read as the reverse complement.
CAAAATGTATTAATTTTGACTTTTCAACAAACATTGCAATGCTTATTTCTGATGAAATAAAGAAAAATCCTATTATTATAGCTAATGAAATAAAAAATATAATACTAAAAAAAGAAAATAAAATAATAGAAAAAATTGAAATAACTAAACCTGGTTTTATAAATTTTAAAATAAAAAATGAAATGTTTTACAAAAAATTACATAAAATTATCAATAATATAAAAAAAAAAACTAAAAAAAACAACAAAAAAAAAATATTAATTGAATTTGTATCAGCAAATCCAACAGGTCCTTTACATATAGGGCATGGACGTGGTGCAGCAATAGGAGATTCATTATCAAGGATACTAAAGTATCTTGGATATAATGTTATTAAAGAATATTATTTAAATGACACAGGAAATCAAATTAATATTTTAGAAAAATCTGTAAAATTACGTTATAAACAACTAAATGGACATAAAATAGATTTTCCAAAAGATTATTACAATGGGGATTATATAATTGATATTGCAAAAAAAATAGTTAAAAACAACATAAATATAGATAAAATTAATTTTAGACAAGAAGCAATAGAAAATATAACAAAATCTATAAAAAAAGATTTAAAAGAATTTAATGTAAAATTTGATAATTGGTTTTATGAATCAAAAATTTCTGAAAAAAAAGATAAAAATGAAAAAACAGAAGTTGATAAAATATGTAATTATTTACAAAATAAAAAATATGCATATATAAACAAAGGAGCTCTATGGCTTGCTTCAACAAAATTTGGAGATGATAAAGATAGGGTATTAAAAAGAAGTGATGGTAGATACACATATATTGCATCTGATATAGCATATCATAAAAACAAAATAAGAAGAAATTTTGCAAAACTTATAAATATTTGGGGTGTTGATCATCATGGTTATGTTAAAAGAATAAAAGCTTGTATAAATATGTTAGGATACAACAAAAAAAAAATAGATATAATACTTTATCAATTAGTATTTATTAAAAAAAATAAACAATCTGTACAAATGTCAACTAGATCTGGTGAATTTATAAAATTAAAAACAATAATTAATGAAGTTGGCAAAGATGCATGTAGATTTTTCTTTTTAATTAATTCTCCAAATTCACAAATAAATTTTGATTTAACTCTTACAAAAACAAAATCAAAAAAAAATCATGTATTTTATATACAATATGTAAACGCTAGATGTTATTCTATAATAAAAAAAAGTAAAAATTTTATTTTTAAAAAAAATAAAAAAATAAATTTTTCTTTGTTAAATACAGAAGAAGAAATGATATTGTTAAAGAATTTAGCAGAATTTGATAACGTTGTGATATTATGTGCAAAAACAATGAGTCCTCATCATCTAGTTGAATATTTAATTAATCTTGCTGATGTATATCATAAATTTTATGAAAAACATCGTGTTTTAACAAAAAACATAAATATTTCTGTTGCAAGACTTGAACTTATAAAAGGAACACAAATAATAATAAAAAATGGATTAAATTTATTAGGGATATCATCCCCAAATAAAATGTAAAAATAAATTTTTAACATAAAAATATAAATAATTTTAAAAATGTCCAAAATAAATATATCAACAAAAAATTTTAATAATTTTGTCTTTTTAGATACAGAAACAACAGGAATTGATAAAAAATCTAAAATTATAGAAATTGCAATATTAAAATTTATTAAAAATACAAAAATTAAATATGAATCATTAATAAATCCTGGATGTAAAATACCAAATAAAATTTCAAAAATTAATAATATTACTAATAAAATGGTAGAAAATTCTCCTTATTTTAATGATATATCTAAACATATTTTTATGCTTATAAGACATAATGTTATAATATGTCACAATGCATTATTTGATTTATTTTTTATAAAAAAAGAATTATACCAATCAGGTATATTATTAAAACAAATCTATTATATAGATACATTAGCAATTGCTAGAAAATATTTTAATTTTGAATCTAACAAATTAATAGATATAGCACAATTTTTGAATATAGAAACAAAACAAACTCATAGAGCAATGCAAGATGTATTGACAACAATATCAATTGCAAAATACATGTTTGCAAATTTATATAATACTGGAATATATTCATTAAAGCCATCAATATATAATAAAACAGTAATATAAAATTTGACAAAATTTAACAAAATTAATATTCTCTTCCGTAAAAAGGGTCATTTTGTTTTTATTGCTGATACAAAAATATTAAAATTATTTTGTAGTTTTAAATTTATAAATTGGGGGAATCAATATGTCAGAAAAGATACAAAAACTTGGTATTAAGAGAGAATCAGGATATTTATATTTTGTAGATAAACAAGGAGACGTTTCAAGAGCAGCTATGAGTAGAGGTGGGAAAAAAGGTGGGAAAGCATCTAAAGTAGTAAAAGCTGGTATAGAAAAAGAATCAGGATATTTATATTTTGTAGATAAACAAGGAGACGTTTCAAGAGCAATGATGAGCAGAGGAGGAGGAAAAACTGCAAAAAATAAACAAAAAAAATAATTTTAAAAAATATTTAATTTTATAGTTTATCTTTTATAGATAAATTAATGTTATTGTTTATACAATAAGCATTAATAAGTATATTTTGAAAGGTTTATTTAAATCATGAAAAACGTTTCAGTGGTTGTACTAGCAGCTGGTATAGGGACAAGAATGATATCTTCTATATCAAAAGTTATGCATAATCTTTCTGGGAAACCTATAATAAGATGGGTTATAGATTCTGTTTTATCAATAAACCCAAACATTGTTGTTGTCGTTGTTAATCGTGCAAATTCTAATATAATAAAAAAACTGTTATCAGACACCAATGTGAAATTTGTATATCAGAAAGAACAACTTGGTTCTGCTGATGCAGCTATGAAAGCAGAAAAAATATTAAAAAACAAAAGCGATTATATTTTAATTGTAAATGGAGACACTCCTTTAATTGATAAAATAATCTTAAATTCATTGATAAATAAAACTATAAAAACAAATTCATCGTTAACATTATTATCTTCAATTTTAAGAAATCCATATGGTTATGGAAGAATTATAAAAAAAAATGGAATTTTAAAAAATATAGTAGAAGAAGTTAATGCTACTGAAAAAGAAAAAGAAATAAATGAAATAAATTCAGGAATTTATTGTTTTGACAAAAATGTATGGAACTATTTAAAAAATGTAAAACAAAATAATATTAAAAAAGAATATTATTTAACAGATGTTATACCTATACTTAAAAAAAAAAAAAAAAAAATTTCTTTATTTGTTTATAATAAATATGAAACCATTGGCATAAATACTAGGATTGATTTGTTAAATGCAGAGAGAGAATTAAAAATAAAAAAAATATACAATCTTATCAATTCTGGTGTAAATATAATTGATATAAATAATGTATATATTTCAAATGATGCAAAAATTGGGAAAGATACAATTATTTATCCTGGTGTATTTATAGATATTGGAGTATCAATAGGAGAAAAATGTGTTATAAAAGGATATAGCTATTTAATAAATTCAAAAATTGGTTATAACAATACAATTATTTATTCATATATAGAAGGATCAATAATTAAAAACAAAGTTACTGTTGGACCATTTGCTCATATAAGGCATGGAACAGTTTTAAGTGAAAATGTAAAAATAGGAAATTTTTCAGAAATAAAAAATTCAAAAGTTAAAGAAAAATCTAAGATAAATCATTTATCATATATTGGAGATTCAAAAATTGGGAAAAATGTAAATATAGGAGCTGGTACAATAACTTGCAATTATGATGGTAAAAAAAAAAATAAAACAATAATAGGTCAAAAATCATTTATAGGGTCAAATGTAAACTTAGTTGCTCCAATTAAAATCGGGGAAAATGTTTTTATTGCTGCAGGATCAACTGTAACAAAAAATGTTCCATCAAACAAATTTACAATATCAAGACCAAAACAAAAGATAAAACAAAAAAAATAGTTTTACCTTAAATTTATTTTTATATTGATGTAATATATATTTATGAGGGAACATGAAAATTAAATTGATATCTGGTAATGCAAATATTAATCTTGCAAAACAAATTTCATCAATAATTGGTGTTAATATAAGCAATACAGAAATATGTCATTTCAACGATGGAGAAATACAAGTAAAAATTTTTGATAATATAAGTAATAATGATTGTTATATTATACAACCAACAAATACTCCTGTAAATGAAAATTTGATGGAACTTTTAATTATTGCTGATGCATTAAAAAGGTCATCTGCAAAAAGTATAACTGCAGTTGTCCCATATTATGGATATGCAAGACAAGATAGGAAAGTTGGAAATGGAACTCCAATTACAGCAAAACTTATTGCAAATTTAATTGTTTCATCAGGAATTACAAAATTAATAACAATTGATTTACATTCAACACAAATACAAGGATTCTTTGATATCCCTGTTGAACATATTTGTTCAGCAAAAATATTTTCAAATTATTTTAAAAACAAACATGACAATTTTATAGTAGTATCACCAGATATTGGAGGTGTTAGTAGAGCAAGATTTTTTGCAAAACTTTTAAATGTTGATTTAGCAGTAATAAATAAACAAAGAATAAATCAAAATGAACTTTATATTACAACATTAATAGGTAATGTAAAAAACAAAAATTGCATAATTTTTGATGATATTATAGATACAGGAAAAACAATAGTAAAAGTTGTTGATTTTATAAAAAAAAATGGTGCTTTAAAAATTTTTGTTGCAGCATCTCATGGAGTTTTTTCTAATGATTCAAAAAAAATAATACACAATTCATGTATAGAAGAATTAATAATAACAAATTCTATTAATTTTATAAATAATTATCCAACAGAAAAAATAACCATTTTAAGCGTTGCAGAAATCTTAGCAGAAACAATAAAAAATATTAACAAAAAAACAAATAATGTATAAAAATTATGTTATAATGCTTTATGTGTTATGGAGGAAAAACAATTGGAAGAAATAATTATAGATATTGAAAAAAGAATTCTTGATTCTAAAAAACATTTAAAAAAATTAAGAAATGATGGTTTTATACCGTGTATATTATATGGGGAAAAATTAAAATCTGAAGCAATATCAATTGATTCAAAAATATTTAATTTATTAATAAAAAAAAATGGAATGAATGTTGTTTTTCACTTAAAAACAGGTAACAATAAAAAACTTGCAATAATTAAATCATTGCAAAAAGATGTAATAACACAAAAAATAATACATGTAGATTTCCAAATAGTTACATTTTCAAATAAAATTGATGTTTTAGTCCCAATACATATAGATGGAATACCAATAGGTGTAAAAAATTTTAATGGAGTTATGGAATTTGTAACAAGAGAAATAAAAGTAAAATCATATCCTCAAAACATTCCACAAAAAATTAATGTAAATGTAGAAACATTAAATATAGGAGATAGAATAACAGTTTCAGATCTTCCAAAAAATAATGATTTAGAATATTTACAAGATCCATCGACTCTTATAATTACAGTTGTATCAATTGAAGAAGAAAAAACAAGTTTACATGAAGAAGAAAAAATGGAGCAACCAGAACTTATAACAAAAAATAAAAAAGAAATAGAAAATAAAATAGATACCACACAGGATAAGCAAAAAATTGACTTTAACACTAATAAAAAAACATAAAAAAATAAAACTTTTTGTTGGGATAGGTAATCCTGGTGAAAAATATAAAAATACAAGACATAATTTAGGATTTGATATTTTAGATGAAATAGCATTAGAAAAAAAAATAACATTTAAAAAATGGAAAAATATTGCTTATGTTTCATATTATAAAAAAGAAAATAACGACATAGTTTGGGTTTTAAAACCAATATTATCAATGAATCTTTCTGGCATACCTCTTATGTTTTTTTTAAGATATTATCAAATAAAAACAGATGAATTTTTTTTATTTTATGACGACATATCAATACCAATAGGCAAATATAAAATTAAAATGACAGGTACTGATGGTGGACATAATGGTGTAAAATCAATAATAAAAAAAATAAATTCTATTAATTTTCCTAGAATGAAAATTGGAGTAGGAAATTTTGAAAAAAATGAAAAAACAAATAAAGCTGATTTTGTTTTAAAAAAATTTAATAATATTGAAATAAAAAAAATACAAACTGTAAAAAAAATAGCAATTATTCTTTTTAATAAAATCAATATAGTTGGAATTGAAAAAGCTATTTCTAAAAATGAAAAAAAACAATAATAATATAAATTTAATATGTAGTAAGGGATTTGTTAATGGCCCATGTGGTGGAGTTTCAAATGATAATTGCGAAGTAAGCAAAAAAAAATGTATATGGGTTTTAATTTACAAAAAAATGAAAAAATCAAAAAAAATAAATGAATTTATAAAAAAATATATACCACCAAAATAGATTTTACAATAAAAATGAAATTTAAAGAAAAATTAAAAACAAATAATTTTTTAATAACATCTGAATTATTCCCACCAAAGGGAACAAATATTTCATTATTCTTACAAAGAGCAAAATATTTATCATGTGTTGATGCAGTAAATGTAACTGATAACCAAAAAGCTTCAGTGAGAGCTGGATCATTAACTATGAGTAAAATTTTAATTGATAATGGTATAGAACCGATATTACAAATAACATCAAGAGATAAAAATAGATTAGCAATACAATCTGAAATGTTAAGCGCAAATATTTTTGGAATAGAAAACATTCTTCTTTTAAGTGGAGATCATCCAAGTGTAGGTGAAAATCCAACAGCAAAACCAGTTTATGATTTAGATACAATACAATTAATAAGAACAGCAAAAATTTTGGAAAATGGATTTGATTTATCAGGGAAAAAATTATACGGAATACCAAGTTTTTGTCTTGGTGCTGCAATAAATCCAACACTAAAAACAAAAAACTTGCAATATTTAATGATTGAAAAAAAAATAAATTCTGGAATAAATTTTTTCCAAACACAAGCAATTTTTAATGTAGAAGATTATAAAAAATTTCTAAAAAAAATAAAACATATAAAAACAAAAATTTTACCAGGAGTTATATTAATAAAATCTATAGAATTTATGAATCGCATAAAAACATTCCCAGGTATTAATATACCAAATAAAATACAAGATAGAATAAAAAAATCAAAAAATGTTTTAGAAGAAAGTATCAAAATTTGCTCAGAAATAATTAGTGAACTTAGATTATTTGCTGATGGAGTTCATATAATGACAATAGGTATGGAAAAATATATCAAGCAAATAGTGGAAAATAGTTTAAAATAAATTATAATATACTAAGAAAATGTTAATAATAAAAAAAAAAAAAAAATATGTTGATATTATTTATAAGTTTTGTTTTTTATTAACATATTTATTAATAAGAAATATTAGTTTTAACAGAGAAAAATCAACAAAAAATAAAACTTATTAACAATATCAATATAACTATAGTTGTTAATATTAGTTTTTATGTTATATATATTTGGAGGATAAAATGAAAATTGTTTGTAATAAAGATGAATTAATAAAAGGAATGCAAATTATATCATCAGCAATATCATTAAAAAGTACATTACCAGTACTGTTAAACTTTTTACTTGAAACTAATAAAGAAAAATTAAAAATTTCAGCTACTGATTTAGAAATTGCTATACAATGTTATATAAATGGAGATATTATTGATAATGGAAGTATAACAATACCAGCAAAAAAATTTACAGATATTGTTAAAGAATTACAACATGATAATATTATAGAAATTTTAACAGAAGAAACAAACAAAATAATAATTAAATCAAAAACATCTGTTTTTAATATTATTGGAATTTCTAAAGATGAGTATCCAATAATTCCACAATTCCCAATTGAAAACAACTTTAATATAAAAAAAGAACTTTTTATACAAATGTTAAAAAAAACAATTTTTGCTGCATCAAAAGATTCTCAAAGATATATATTAAATGGAATTTGTTTTGATATTAATAATAATGTATTCAAAATGATAGCAACAGATGGAAAAAGATTGTCATATATTGTTACGAATAAAATATATTCGAATTTAAATTGTAAATTAGTTGTTCCTGTAAAATCAGCTCAGGATATTTTAAGACTTTTGATATATGATATATCTTGTTGTGAAGAAATAAAAATAGGAGTAACAAAAAATCAAATTTCTATAAAAATTAATGATATAATTTTTGTTTCAACATTAATAGATGGTGTTTTTCCAAATTATGATCAAGTTATTCCAAAAACACATAAAACATCAGTTGTTTTAGATGTAAAAGAAACAATTACAGCTGTTAAACAGATGTCTACTATAGCAATAGATAAACTTGCATTAGATAGAACTTCATCAATAAAATTTAGTTTTGATAAAAATATATTGAAAATATCAGCTTCAACCGTTGGTGTTGGTTTTGGAGATGTAACAATTAATTCTGATTATTGTGGAGAACCTATTAGTTTTAATTTTAATCCTGTTTTTATTAAAGATGCATTACAAAATATTGATACAAATTTTACTGTTTTTGAATTTAACGATTCAATTGATCCTGTTGTTATTACTGAAAAACACAAAGATGGTATATACAACAAAGATTTTTTTTGTGTTATAATGCCTATGAGAGCATAAAATGGGATTTGTTTCTTCTAATGAAATAATGATTTTTTTAAAAAAAAAATATGGATTAAATGATACATTTTTTGTTATTATGAATGTATGGGAAAAAGAGACTTGTTGTTATAATATTGATATTTGTGGTTATAAAAATGGTATTATTTTTGCAAAAACTAATAGTTCTGTTATAAAATGCGAATTTGTTTTTTGTAAAAAATCAATAATAAATAAATTAAATCAATATATTGGAACGAATTTGATAAAAGATATATATGTATATATAAAATAGCAACAGGAGTTTTTTGTGAAAGAAAAAAACATTTTTTCTTATGATGCATCGAATATTCAAATTTTAGATGGATTGGAAGCTGTTCGAAAAAGACCAGCTATGTATATTGGGTCAGTAAGTTCACAAGGTCTTCATCATTTGGTATATGAGGTTGTTGATAATTCTATAGATGAAGTTTTAGCTGGATTTTGTCATAATATTGATGTTACAATTAATTGTGATAATTCAATAACTGTGTTGGATGATGGTAGAGGTATTCCTGTAGATAAACATCCTGATCCAAAATTTAAAAATATTTCTGCTCTTGAAATAGTGCTTACTAAATTACATGCTGGTGGAAAATTTAACAAAGATTCTTACAAAGTTTCTGGTGGATTACATGGAGTTGGCATATCTTGTGTTAATGCACTTAGTGATTATTTTAATGTTGAAATTTATAGAAATAACAAAATTTTTAATCAAAAGTATTCTAAAGGAAAGCCATTGGGTCCTGTAATTGAAATTGGAACTACAAAAACAAGTGGTACAAAAATTACATTTCACCCAGATATTGAAATTTTTTCTGATATTATATTTTCTTTTGATGTGTTATCAAAAAGATTAAGAGAACTTGCTTTTTTAAATGCAGGTATAAATATTAGAATTATTGATAAAAGAAATGGCAACGAAAATGTATTTGTTTATAATGGTGGTATAAAATCTTTTGTTGAATATTTAAATTCGAATAAAATTGTTTTAAATAAAGAACCAATTTATTTTTTTAAAACAAAAAATACGACAACAATAGAAGTTGCAATGCAATATAATGATTCATATAATGAAAATATTTTTTCTTTTGTAAATAACATAAATACAATAGAAGGTGGAACCCATTTATCAGGATTTCGATCTGGTTTAACAAGATCTGTTAATGAATATATTAAAAAAAACGAAAATTTTAAAAATAAAAATTTAAAATTATCAGGCGAAGATATAAGAGAAGGATTAACAGCTGTTATATCTATTAAAATACCTAATCCTCAATTTGAAGGTCAAACAAAAACAAAACTTGGAAATTCAGATATTGATGGAATAATTCAATCAATTGTTGGAGATTATATTTTTGTTTTTTTAGAAGAAAATCCAACAATTGCAAATCTTATTTTGGATAAAGCTATCAGGGCATTAGAAGCTAGAGAAGCTGCGAGAAAAGCAAGAGAAATAACAAGAAAAAAAACAAATTTTGATTATATTTCTTTGCCTGGTAAGCTTGCTGATTGTTCTGAAAAAGATCCGGCTAAAACAGAATTGTTTATTGTTGAAGGAGATTCTGCTGGTGGTTCTGCGAAACAAGGTAGAGATAGAACTTTCCAAGCGATTTTACCATTGAAAGGTAAAATTCTAAATGTAGAAAAATCGCGTTTGATAAAAATACTTGCAAATGATGAAATAAAAACATTGATTACAGCAATAGGTGCTGGTATAGGTAATAATGATGAAGATTTCGATATAACTAAAGTTCGTTATAATAAAATTATAATTATGACTGATGCTGATGTAGATGGCGCTCATATAAGAACACTATTGCTTACATTTTTCTATAGAAAAATGCCACAACTTTTGGAAAAAGGGTATATTTACATTGCGCAACCTCCTTTATATAAGATAAAAAAAGGAAAATCAGAAATATATTTTAATTCTGATGAAAAATTTAATATATTTCTTTTTGAAAATGCAATATCTGATTTATCGTTAGAAATAGTTTGTAATAATGAAAAAACAATTAATATTGATTCTAAAACTTTTAAAAATATTTTTATTGATATAATTAATTTAAACAAATTTATTAATAAACTTAGAAAAAAAAATGTATTTTGGAAAGATTATCTTGTATTTAAAAAAGAAAAAAAAATTCCTTTACATAAAATAGTTATAGATGATTCTGATATTAAATATATATATTCAGATATTGAGTTTAAAGAAGTTAAAAATTTGATTGAAAACAACAAATGTAATTATAAAAATATAAAATATGATGATTTATGGGAATTGTTTAATATTGATAAACTAGCTTTAAAGCTTGAAACATATGGTTTTTGTCTTGACAAATATGAAGAAATTAGTGATAAACCACTTTATATAATTAAAAATATTTCTAAATCATTAAAAAGTAGTGTATATGAATTATATTCTATTTCTGAATTAATAAATACTATAATTGATATTGGTAATGTAGGATTAAATATTCAAAGATATAAAGGGCTTGGAGAAATGAATCCATCACAACTTTGGGAAACAACAATGAATGTTAATAATAGAAAATTGTTGCAAATAAAACTTAAAGATGCAGTTGAAGCAGATAGAATATTTAGTATATTAATGGGTGATCAAGTAGAACCAAGAAAATTATTTATAAAAGAACATGCATTGGATGTCAAAAATCTTGATATTTAATATATAAAAGCATTGTTTATCATTGGAGTTTTTTAATGATTAAAAATAAAAAAAATTATGAAAAAAATAATTTAATTGATAATAGTAACTTAAATATATTTTTTAGAAATATTGAAGACGAAATGCGTTTTTCATATATTAATTATGCAATGAGTGTAATTATTGGTAGAGCATTGCCAGATGTTAGAGATGGATTAAAACCAGTCCATAGAAGGATTTTATATGCTATGAAAGAAATGGGGTTGAAACATAATGGTGCATATAAAAAATCAGCAAGAATTGTTGGAGATGTTCTTGGTAAATATCATCCACATGGTGATTCTGCTGTTTATAACGCTATGGTAAGAATGGTACAAAATTTTTCTTTAAGATATCCAATGGTAAATGGGCAGGGAAATTTTGGTAGTATAGATGGAGATTCTGCTGCTGCAATGCGTTATACAGAAGTTAAAATGGAACAAATTGCAGGAGAAATGCTTGTTGATTTAGAAAAAAATACAGTAAATTTTGTACAAAATTATGATGGATCATTAAAAGAACCAAGTGTTCTTCCGACAAAATTACCAAATCTTCTTATAAATGGTTCATCTGGAATTGCTGTTGGTATGGCAACAAATATTCCTTCGCATAACATATGTGAAATATGTGATGCGTTGATAAGATTGATTGATAATCCTAATATTTCTATTTTTGATTTAAGAAAAATTATTAAAGGCCCTGATTTCCCTACAGGAGCTATTATTTTAGGTGAAGAAGGTATAAGAAATTATATGGAAAGTGGAAGGGGCACTGTAAAAATTAGAGCAAAAGTAATAGTAAATGAAACAAAAAACAACAAACATATAATAATAAATGAAATACCATATCAAGTAAATAAATCTTCTCTTATAAATTCAATAATTGATTTAATAAAAAATAAAAAAATTGATGGAATTTCAGATTTGCGTGATGAATCTGATAGAGATGGAATAAGAATATTAATTACAGTAAAAAATGAATCAAATGTACAAATAGTTTTAAATCAATTATATAAACATACACAAATGCAGGTTTCATTTGGTGTTATAATGCTCGCTATAGTTGATAATATGCCAAAAATAATGGATATAAAAGAAATTTTGTCTCATTATGTTGAATATAGAAAAACAATTATAATAAAAAGAACAAAATTTGATTTACATAAATATGAAAGTAGAGTTCATATTTTAGATGGTTTGAAAATAGCAATAAGTAATATTGAATCTATTATAGAAATTATAAAAAAAGCTAATGATGATAATTCTGCTCGTATTTCTATTATTTCAAACTTTGGATTATCAAAGATACAAACAGATTCAATTTTAGATACAAAGATACGTCAACTTACAAAATTGAATGTTTCTGAAATAGAAAACGAATATATTAACACAGTGGAAAAAATTAATGAATTTCGTTTAATATTATCTAATCCTATTAAAGTTCTTGAAAATATAAAACATGAAATTACTTATATTAAAAAAGAATATGGAGATAAAAGAAAAACAGAAATTCAAACATCTGTTAGTGATTTTAATATTGAAGATCTAATACAAAATGAAAAAGTTGTTGTAACAATGTCTAATGTTGGATATGTAAAACGAATACCACTTGATACATATAAATCACAAAATAGAGGTGGTCGTGGTATAACTGCTATGAGTACTAAAGAAGAGGACTTTGTTGAAGATTTGTTTATTACAAATTCGCATGCGTATATAATGTTTTTTACAAATTTTGGTAAAGTTTATAAAATTCGTGTTTATGAAATACCTGAAGGATCTAGAATATCTAGAGGTAAGCCTATTATTAATCTTTTGAAATTGCAAAACAATAAAGAAAAAATTACTTCGTTTATTGCTATAAATGATTTTAACAATAAAGATGAATGTTTTTTAATGTGTACAAAAAAAGGTATTATTAAAAAAGTTCCTGTTGTTGATTTTATTAATGTTAGAAAATGTGGTATAATAGCGATAAAATTAAACAATGAAGATTCTTTGATTGGTGTTAAAATTGTAAAAATTTCTTATGAAATTATCATAGCAACAAAAAGAGGAATTGCAATAAGATTTAATGAGAAAGATATTAGGAAAATAGGTAGAAATGCAAAAGGAGTTAAGGGTATTATTCTTAGTAAAAATGATGAAGTTATTGGTATAGAAGTTTTTTTGTTTGATGATATTTTCGTATCTGTTTCTGAAAATGGGTATGGAAAGAGAACATTTGTTGGCAAATATCGCTTACAAAAACGAGCTGGACGTGGCGTTATTAACATGCAAACAACTGCTAGAAATGGAGATATTGTTGGTATAAAAGAAGCAAATGAAGATAAAGAAATAATGATAATGACAAAAAATGGGATTACTATAAGAATCAAATCTAAAAACATACCTATAATAGGAAGAAATACACAAGGAGTTAAGCTTGTTAAACTTGATGTTGGCGATAAAGTATCTTCAATTGCTTGTATTTTGATAGATAAAGAGTGATTATAATTTTTTATTTTTTATAAATATTAGGAGGTATTTATTAAAATTTCTTTTAGATGGTATGGTAAAACGGATACAATTCCTCTTGATTTTGTAAAACAAATACCGGGTGTTACTGGGATAGTATGGGCTCTTCATAATACACCAGTTGGTGATTGTTGGGATGTTGACGAAATTATTAATGTAAAAAATTATCTTTTAAAATTTGGATTTAATAATGAAGTTGTTGAAAGTGTTAATATACATGAAGATATAAAACTTGGATTACAATCAAGAAAAAAATATATAGAAAATTATAAAAAAACAATTAAAAATCTTTCTAGAGTTGGTGTAAAAGTTATTTGTTATAACTTCATGCCAATTTTTGATTGGACAAGAACAGATTTATACAAACCTCTTCCAGATAAATCAACGGCATTATTTTATGAAAAATCAAAAATAGAGAATATAAATCCTTTTGAATTTCTTAATAATATATTAAAACAAAAAGGGTTATTGTCGATGCCAGGATGGGAACAAGAGAAATTATCAAAAATAAAAAAATTATTTGAACAATATGATGGATTTACTATTGATGATCTTTTTGAAAATGCTAAATATTTTTTGAACGAAATTATTCCAGTTTGTGAAGAAGTAAATATAAAAATGGCAATACATCCTGATGATCCACCTTGGAGTATCTTTGGTTTACCTAGACTTATAACTTCAAAAAAAAATATTATGAAATATTTGAATTTGGTTAATAGTTGTTGCAATGGTCTTACTTTATGTACTGGGTCTCTTGGTTCATCTGAGAAAAACGATATAATCGATATTATAAAAACATTTAAAGATAGAATTTTTTTTGCGCATATTAGAAATATAAAACGTTTTGACAATGGTGATTTTATAGAAAGCTCACATAGAAGTTGTGATGGATCATTAGATATTGTTGATATTGTTCGTACATTTTATGATATTGATTTTAAATATTATATTAGGCCTGATCATGGTAGACATATTTGGAATGAAGAAAAAAGAATTGGATTACGACCTGGGTATGGACTTTATGATAGAGCTCTTGGTATTATGTATATACTAGGAATTTTTGATACGATGTGTAGAATAAAAACTTAATCTGTGTTTGTAATTATAAATATTAATTATATTTGGAGGAAGTATATGAATGATATTTTACTTGATATTTTCAAAACTGGGATTGTACCCGTTGTTGCTCTTAATGATGTATCTGAAGCATTACCTACAGCTGATGCATTAGTTTCTGGTGGTATAAATTGTATTGAAGTTACATTTAGAACATTAGCAGCTGAAGAATCAATTAATTCTATTTCAAAAAAAAATACAAAAATACTTATTGGAGCTGGCACTGTTTTATCTATTGACCAAGTTAATAAAGCTATTGATGCTGGTGCAAAATTTCTTGTTACACCAGGTATTAATAAAAAAATCATAGAATATTGTATTAAAAAAGGTATATTGATTATACCTGGATGTTCAACACCAAGTGATATTGAAACTGCAATTGAATTTGGTTTAAACACTGTTAAATTTTTTCCGTCTGAATCGTTAGGTGGAATTAATATGATAAAAGCTATATCTGCAGCTTATTCTGGAGTTAAATTTTTACCAACTGGAGGTATAAATTTAAAGAATTTAAATTCATATTTTTTATTTGATAAAATTGTAGCGTGTGGTGGTACATGGATTGCAAATAGTGAACTTATTAAAAATAAAAAATATGATGAAATTGTAAAATTAAGTAAGGAAGCTTTACGTGTTATGTTTGGATTTGAAGTTAGTCATATAGGTATTAATTCTGTTGATATTGATATAGCAAACAAAATAACTGATAATTTTAGAGAGTTGTTTTTATTTGAAAAAATAGAAAAATCAAAATCTTTTTTTGCTGGCAATAGTTTAGAAATAATGAAAAATAAATTTCTTGGGAAATGTGGCCATATTGCTATATCAACAACCAATGTTTTAAGAGCTGTATATTATTTAGAAAAAAAAGGTATTTTATTTGATAAAAATACAGAATCATATGATAAATTAGGAAATTTGTCTACTATTTATTTAAAAGAAGAAATTGGTTGTTTTGCAGTACATTTAATAAAAAAACAAAATTAATTTTTACTGTTTAGGAGGAAATTGTGTTAAAAAAAATAGTAACATTTGGGGAGTTAATGCTTCGTCTTGCTCCTGATGGATATCTTCGTTTTGTACAGGCAAATAATTATAACGTTACATATGGAGGTGGAGAGTCAAACGTTGCTGTTTCTTTAAGAAATTTTGGACTTAATTCTATATTTGTAAGTAAGATGCCAAAAAACGAAATAGGCCAAGCTGGCATAAATTTTTTAAGAAAATATGGGGTAGATACATCTTTTGTTGTTCGTGGGGGAGATCGTGTTGGTATATATTTTTTAGAAAAAGGAGCTAGTCAAAGAGCTTCTAAAGTTATTTATGATAGAAATCACTCATCAATATCAACATCTTCAAAAGAAGAATTTGATTGGGAAAAGATTTTTGATAATGTTTCATGGTTTCATTTTACAGGAATTACACCTGCACTTGGCGATAATGTTGCACAAATATGCATTGATGCTTGTAAAATTGCAAAAAAGAAAAAAATAACTGTTAGTTGTGATTTAAATTATAGAAATAAACTATGGAGCAAAGAAAAAGCTGGTAAAATTATGGGTGATATTTGCAAATATGTTGATGTATGTATAGCTAATGAAGAAGATGCAAGCGATGTTTTTTGTATAAATGCAAAACACACTGATATTTCTCGTGGAAAAGTTGATCATGAAAGTTATAAAGATGTGGCATATGAATTAAAAAAAATGTTCAATTTTTCTAAAGTTGCAATAACATTGAGATCATCAATTTCTGCAAATGACAATCGTTGGGCAGCTATGCTTTATGATGGGAATGATTTTTTCCAAAGCAAAGAATATTTAATTCATATTGTTGATAGAGTTGGTGGAGGAGATTCGTTTGCTTCTGGTTTAATATATTCTTTGATAAATAACTATTCTTCTAAAGATGCTATTGAATTTGCAGTTGCTGCAAGTTGCTTAAAACACACGATTGAAGGAGATTATAATTTGATTTCTGTCGATGAAGTAAAAAAACTTGTAAAAGGAGATGCTTCTGGTAGAGTTCAAAGATAAAAATTATTTTTACTATATTTTTTTGTATAATAATTGGTTAAAATGGGGGAAAATTTTATGGAATGGAATGAAAAAGTAGCGATTATAACTGGAGCTGGTGGTGTTTTGCTTAGTGCTTTTTCAAAAAAATTGGCATCAAAAGGTGTCAAAGTTGCGTGTTTGAGTAAAAATTTTGATCATGCTAAAAAAACTGCCGATTCCATTATTTCTGAAGGGAATGTTGCAAAAGCTTATGGTTGTGATGTATTAGATAAGAACAAACTTATTGAAATAGAAAAAGAAATATATGATGATTTTGGTGAATATAGTATCCTTATAAATGGTGCTGGTGGTAACATGCCAAAAGCAAACACTACAAATGAAAAATTTAGTTTTGATGATTTAGATGATCCTAATATTTGTTCCTTTTTTGATTTAGATTTAAATGAAATAAAAAATGTTCTTTCAGTAAATTTTCTTGGAACAGTTTTAACAACACAAGTTTTTGCTAAACGTATGGTAAAAACTGCTAAAAGTACAATAATAAATTTTTCTAGTATGGCAGCTTTTTCTCCAATGACAAAAGTTGTTGGTTATAGTGCTTCAAAAGCAGCAGTTGATAATTTTACAAAATGGCTTTCAGTTCATTTTGCTGAACAAAATGTACGTGTAAATTCAATTGCTCCTGGATTCTTTTTAACAAATCAAAATAGGACTCTTTTAACAAATAAAGATGGGTCTCTTACTGATAGGTCTAGAAAAATTTTCAATAATACACCGATGAAACGTTTTGGTATTGAAAGTGATTTATTTGGAGCTCTTTTGTTTCTTTGTGATGATGATGCATCTGGATTTGTTACTGGTAGCATTATAGCTGTTGATGGAGGGTTCCAAGCTTATTCTGGAGTTTAAAAAAATAGGGGGCATAAATAAAAATGAAAAATTTTCTTAATGATGACTTTTTACTTCAAAATGATACAGCAAAAAAACTTTTTCATGAGTGTGCATCAAAAAAACCAATTTTAGATTATCATTGTCACATAGATCCAAAAGAAATAGCACAAGATAAACAGTTTGAAAATATAACACAACTTTGGCTAAGTGGAGATCATTATAAATGGCGTCAAATGAGATCTAATGGTATAGATGAAAAATATATTACAGGGAATGCTTCTGATTATGAAAAATTTCAAAAATGGGCAGAAACTCTTGAAATATCTATAGGTAGTCCTTTATATCATTGGAGTTATTTAGAACTTAAAAGATATTTTGAATATGATGGTGTTTTAAATAGTAAAACAGCAAAAGATGTATGGAATATTTGCAATAAAAAATTACAAGAAAAAGAAATGTCTGTTAAAGGGATTATAAAAAAATCGAATGTTAAACTTATATGTACTACAGATGATCCTATTGATAATCTTGAATGGCATAAAATTATTGCAAGTGATAAATCATTTAATGTAAAAGTTGTTCCTGCATGGCGTCCAGATAGAGCTTTAAATATAGAAACTACTGATTTTGTTGATTATATTAAGAAACTTTCTGACGTGAGTAATATAAATATTTTTTCGTTTGATAATCTTAAAGAAGCTTTTAAAAAAAGACTTAAATTTTTTATTGATATGGGATGTCGTGCTACAGATCATGCTTTTGAATATATTCCATATGTTGAATATACAGATAATGAAATAGAAAAAATATTTAGTAAAAGATTAAATGGGAATAGTATAACAAAAGATGAAGAGTTAAAATATAAAACAGCATTTATGATTTTTGCTGGTAGAGAATATTTTAAAAATGATCTTGTAATGGAATTACATTATGGTTGTAAACGAAATAATAATACGTTCATATTTAATAAATTTGGGCCTAATACCGGTCATGATTGTATAAATAATTTTACACCAAGTTCACAAGTTACTGATTTTCTTAATGCACTTGAATTTACTAAGCAACTTCCTAAAACTATATTATATAGTTTAAATCCAAATGATAATTCTATCATAGGATCTATATTAGGTTGTTTCCAAGATAATCTTTCTTTGAGTAAAATTCAACAAGGATCTGCGTGGTGGTTTAATGATCATAAAACAGGTATGATTGATCAAATTACATCTCTTGCAAATCTTGGAGTTTTAAGTAATTTTGTTGGTATGCTTACAGATTCTCGTAGTTTTGTATCATATACAAGACATGAGTATTTTAGACGTATTTTATGCAATTTTATAGGTACTTTAGTAGAAAATGGTGAATATATATATGATATTAATATACTTACAAAAATAGTTTCTGATATTTCTTATAATAATGCCGTAAATTATTTTAAATTTAAAATATAAAATATTGGCAATATTTTATAAAATGAGGTAGAATTACATGGTTATAGAAGAAAATAAAAACAATTTTAAGTTTTCTAATGTAAAAAAGACAAATTATAGATGGATTATTTGTTCGTTACTTTTTTTTGCTACAACTATAAATTATGTTGACAGACAAGTATTAAGTTTATTGCAGCCTTTCTTGTCAGAAAAATTTAATTGGAGTTATAGTGATTATGCTAATATTACTTCTGTATTTCAATTTTGTTATGCGATATCTCTTCTTTTTGCAGGTAGATTTGTAGATAAAATTGGAATTAAAAGAGGGTATTCTTGGGCTTTAATATTGTGGTCTATTGGTGCTGTAATACATGCTTTTGCGACTTTTTTTGGATCAATAATTTCTCCTATTTTTTCAATTTTTGGAATTTTAATACCAATATCTGTAGCAGGTTTCATTTTTGCACGTTTTATTCTTGGTGTTGGTGAAGCTGGTAATTTCCCTGCTGCCATAAAAACAACTGCTGAATGGTTCCCAAAAAAAGAACGTTCTTTTGCAACTGGTATTTTTAATTCAGGTGCTAATATTGGAGCAGTTATTGCACCACTTACAGTTCCATTAATATCAAAGTATTTTGGTTGGGAACTTGCATTTGTAATTGTTGGAATGTCTGGGTTTCTGTGGTTAATTTTTTGGAGTTATTATTGTGATAGTCCTAAGAAACTTTTTGAAAAAAATAAAATTAATAAATTAGAATATGATTATATAAATAGTGATATTGAAGAACAATTTACAGAAAAAGATATTAACAAAAAAGATGGAAAGAATTGTTGTTCAAGAATTAGTTGGTTTTATTTATTAAAATATAGACAAACATGGTCATTTATCGTTGGTAAATTTCTTACAGATGGTGTTTGGTGGTTCTTTTTATTTTGGTTGCCTGCTTTTTTAAAATCATATTATGGTATTACAGGTACACAAATAATGTTGCCTCTTACAATTGTATATACGATGACTATGTTTGGTAGTGTCTTTGGAGGTTGGTTACCTAACTTTTTTATTAATAAAGGGAAAGACATGTATTCTGCTCGTATGACAACAATGATTGTTATTGCTATTTTCCCTCTTGTTGTATTATTTACACAACCATTGAGCAAAGTTGGGTCATATTGGATTCCTATCTTTTTAATAGGGATAGGGACATCTGCACATCAAGCATGGTCAGCAAATTTATTTACTACTGTGTCTGATATGTTCCCAAAAAAAATTGTTGCTTCAGTTATTGGTATTGGAGGAATGGCTGGTGGAATTAGTGGTGTTCTTGTATCAAAAACTGGTGGTTGGCTACTTGATTATTATAATTCATTAGGGAACATTGAAATTGGATATACTATATTGTTTGCTTTTTGTGCTACTGCGTATTTATTGGCATGGTGTATAATGAAAATATTGGTTCCTAAATTTAATCAAATAAATCTTTAATTTTTTAATAAAAAAATTATACATTGATATTGTGCAATATCTTTTTTGAAGGAGAGATGACCGAGAGGTTTAAGGTGCAGTTTTGGAAAAACTGTTTACTAGAAATGGTAACTAGGGTTCGAATCCCTATCTCTCCGTATTGAAAAGAATTTTTATGGGGTGATTGACGGGACTTGAACCCGCAACCATCGGTTCCACAAACCGATGCTCTAACCAATTTGAGCTACAATCACCATAAATTCTCGTCTCCGGTGTGATTTGAACACACAATCTACTGCTTAGAAGGCAGTTGCTCTATCCAGTTGAGCTACGGAGACAAAAAGAATTTTATCAAAACATGTTTATTTCGTCAAATTTTTGAATGTCTTACTATTGCTTTTTTTGCTAAATTATCTGCAATATTGTTTCTTATATTACCTGTGTGACTGTTTATATGTCTCCATTCAATATTAATATTTGAATTATTAATAAAATTTTTATATTCTATTGATATTTTGTTTTTAGCTTTCCATTCTCCAGTTGCAAATTTTTCAATACCCAAATAATCATAATTTATTCTTATGTTTTTTATTATATTTTTATTACACCATTTTATTGTTTCTATTACTGATTTTAGTTCTCCTTCAATTTGTCTTGATTTTGAATTTAAAATTGTTCCAGAAATTTTAGTTTTTATTTTATTACCTAAGTAAATAATAGAACTATATCCAACAATTTTATTATAATACGATCCATCAACAAATGCTTCATAAATATTTTTTCTAAATGGATAAATATTGAAATTATTTAATTTTTCCCATACAATATTTATAATTTTGTTTATATTATAGTCTTTTATTTGTTGCTTTAATAAATAAGTTTTTTTTGTTGGTTTATAATAAATAGATAAATTACCAATAAAAACATTGTTTGTTTTTACTATTATTTTCAATAAATAATCTTTAAATGATGTATTGTTAAATATTAATTCTATATGTTTTTTTTTTAATTTTTCTTTTAATTTTAAAGCTCTAATTTGTAATTCTTTTTTATATAATGTCATTTTTAATTGTCCAAAAATTCCTTTGGTAAATTTTTTTTTGTTGTCACTCCTAATTCTTTCAATTTCTTTGCTCTTTCTAAAATACTGTCTCCTTTTTTATCAGAATTTGATAATTTTTTAATTGCTTCATGTATTTTTATTTTTGCTTCAGATATTTTTTTCTCTGTTTCTATTAATGTTTGTATAAAAGTTATGAATTTATCGTAAAGATATCCACCTTGTTTTGATATTTCAAAAACATTTTCTCCTTGATCCTTTGTATGCCATATATGTTTAATTGTTTTTAATGTAATTAATAAAGTTGAAGGTGTAACAATTACAATATTTTGTGTAAATGCATATGAAATTAAATTTGGATTGTCCATAAGAGCAAGAGATATAGCATTTTCTATTGGTACAAACATTAATATATATTCTGGTTTGTTAATAGAATCCAATTCAATATATTCTTTTTTTATTAAATTGTCTACATGTCTTTTCATGCTTATTGAATGTTCTTTTAAATAATGTTTTTTTTCTGTTTCGTTTTGTGAATTATAATATTTTGTATATGAAACTAATGAAGTTTTTACATCTATTATAACATGTTTTTTTTCTGGCAAATTAATTATATAATCAGGAATTTTATTTTTACCGTCATTTGTTTTAAGTTGTTTTTGTGATGTATAATTTATACCTTTTATCATTCCGATGTATTCAAAAATTCTTTCAAGATTTATTTCACCCCACATTCCATGTATTTTATTTTCAGATTTTAAAGCGTTTGTTAAATTATTAGCATCTTCGCTTACATGTTTATTAAGAATCATTAATTTTTCTAATTCATTTTGGAATGCTGACATTTTTTCAGCTTCATATATATGGAGTTTGTCAATCTTGTTCTTAAATTCATCAATTTTTGTTTTGAATGGAGCCATAACATTTTCTAAAGATATTTTATTTGAATTTATTATAATTTCATTTTTTTCTTCTAATATTTTTGATGCAATATTTTTAAATTCTATTTTTAAACTATCATTAATCTTTGATTTATCATTTATATCATTAATCAGGTTGTCTATTTTTTGTTCTTTCAATATATTATCTTTTAATACTATTATATATTTTTTATTAATTTTATAAATTAAAAAAATACAAACAAGGAAAAGAAGTCCAAAAATAATAATAGCAATTACTAACATAATTTCCCTCTGCTTAATATAATCTTTGTTGTAATATTATAATTAAACACATATTTCTTTATAATTACAATATTTACAAAAAAATTTATTATTTGTTAATTCAAATTCTTCCTTATCCTTTGGTATATTTTTATTAATATCAATAAGATAATCATACATATTTATAGTTTCAATTTTTATTTTGTTTTTGAATTTATTAATTAAAGAATCTGTTATATTAACTGTTTTTTCTTCAATTTTTGGGTATAAGTAAACAATACTTGGAACAATGTTAATTGCTTTTTTATTATATTTATAATTTGCCCAAAGTGTATATCCAATTAGTTGTCTTTTATGTTTTTTTAAATCTTGTTTCCCGGTTTTCCAATCAATGATATGTATTTTATCATTAATATGAAACAAAAAATCAACTTTACAAAATATTTTATAATTATTTATTATTGTTTCTCCCAACCAAAGAGGTTCTATTATCCATTCACTTTTTTTTGTTAATGCACTTTCTTTAATCCAAGAAAATTTTTCACTATTAATAAAATTTTTTGATATGTAACATATTTTTTTATAAATTTCATCAATTTCTATTGTTTTGTTATTATAGTAATGTTCAAAAAAAACTTTTGTAGTATAATTTTTATTTGTTATATTAAAAAGATATTTTAGAAATTTATTTATATTTATTGGTTCAGTTCTAATTTGGTATCTTTTTAATATATCACTTATTACTTCATGTACAATGTTACCAATTATTAAATGTTTAGATGTTAAATTTTTTAAAAATTGCAATTTTTCAAATGGTAATGTACTATCAAATTTTGAATAATAATCATAAAAATATTTTCTTTTGCAAATTAAGAACTTGTCATATCTTGATATTGACCATCCTAGAATATTTGTAAAATTAGTTTTTTTTAAATTCATAATATTTTTGTACACTTATAAAAAAAATTAACTATATGGTGTTAATAATCTACATGCATTATTTCTAATACGTTTTATTAATGGGATATTTTTATATTCATTTATTGTTACTTGTTTTGCATTTTTTTTTTTCTCTTCAGCAATATCTGTTAATTTTTTTGCTAAACTTTTACTAAAAATTTCTATATTTGATTCAAAATTAAGTTTAAAACTTCTTACGTCCCAATTTGATGATCCAACAAAAATCCATTCATCATCTACTATAAAAATTTTACTATGGTCAAAAGGGAGATTAGTTTGATAAATTTTTACACCACAATTTAAAAGTTTTATAAAATTTGCTTCAGTTGCTAAATTTATAAAATAACAGTCACTTTTTTTTGGTATTATTATTTCAACATTTATGTTTTTCATTGCAGCTATTTGTATTGCTGTTAAAATATTATTCTCTGGAAGAAAATATGGAGTTACTATTAAAATTTTTTTTGTTGCACTGTTTATTGCTCCATGTATTATTAATTCAATTGATCCTGTTTTATTATCTGGCCCATCTTGTATTATTCTTGCTGGAATTTCTGAGATTTTAAAATTTTTATCAATATTGTATTTTGAATTGATTGTTTTGCCAGTTGTAAATTCCCAATCACTTTTAAAAACTTCAATTATTTGCTCTATTACTGGGCCTTCTATTTTAAATGTTAGATCTAAAATGCCATTTTTTAAATCGTTTATTAAAACATTATGTTTAGATAAATTCATTCCACCGAAAAATGCTATTTTACCATCAATTATTATAATTTTTCTGTGATTTCTTAAGTTTACAAAAGGAAGTGTTATTGGTATTTGTGGTGGCAAAAATATAGCAAATTCTAATCCATTTATTTTTGCAAGTTTTTTTTCTATAGAACGATGAAAAAATTTTAGACTACCTATCCCATCAATTAAAATTTTTATTTTAACTCCATTTTTTATAGCAATTTTAAAATTTTCGATAAATTTTTTTGTTTCATTATCATAGTCAAAAATGTAACTTGAAATTAAAATCTCTTTTTTTGAGTTTTTTATTTCTTTTAACATTTCTGGATATGCTTCAGTACCATTTTGCAATGGATTTATAACATTTCCAAAAGTAAAATTTTGTTGATATACGTTGTATCCAAAAACTATAAGTTGCTTGTGATTTGTTTGTAAATTATTTAAGATATTATCTTTATTGAAATTACATTTTTCAAATAAATTTTTAGTTTTTCTTAATCTAAATCCTTTTCTTTTTACTCTATTAATTCCTAAAAAAATATATAATATAGTCCCTATAAATGGAGATAAAAAAACTAATGCTATCCATCCACCAGCACTGTTTACATCATCTTTATTAAGTAGTATATGTATACTTGTTAATATTGATAGCGTAATATAAATAATTGTTGTTAACAGTGTTTTTAGATCAAAATTTATAAAACTAGTTAAGTTAAAAAATATATTGTTCATTATTTACGTATTCTTTAAATTGTATAGCTATTTTAGCAAAAAAAAAAGAAAGAAAAAAGATTTACTTATTGTTAATAATAATATAACATTTAAATTATTAAATAACTTTTTTAGTTATAAAATTTTGTATTTATATTTTATTTTGTATAGGAGTAGTAAAAATGAAATGTGCTGCAATAATAGTGGCAGCGGGTTCAGGAAACAGATTCGGTAGTAAAATTAGCAAACAATTTTTAAAAATTGATGGGATACCAATATTTTTATATAGTGTTAATGTATTTAAATCAATAAAAAAATTTAAACAAATTATTGTTGTAGTACCTGTTAAAATGGTTAGAATATTCAAAAAATATATTGGATTGTTTGATTATATTGCTGGTGGTAAAGAAAGATTGAATTCTATTAAAAATGGGCTTTCTATTGTTAGGAAAGACATTGATTTTGTTGCAATTCATGATGCTTCAAGACCTCTTATATCAAAAATAGATGTTTTGAATGTTCTAAAAGAAGCAAAAAAAACAGGAGCTGCTATCGCAGTTGAAAAAATAGAAGATACGGTTAAGTCTATATCTAATAATGGCCAAGTGTTAAAGACTTTAAATAGAGATTTTTTAAGAAAAGCACAAACACCACAAATATTTAAATTTAATATTTTAAAACAAGTTTATTCTGTAGCAAAAACATTAAAAAAATGTATTACTGATGATTCTCAACTTATAGAAAAATTTTTAAATCTTAAAATTTCTACTGTTGAAACAAGGTTTCTAAATCTTAAAATAACAACAAAAAAAGATTTTTTATTAGCAAAAATTATTTTAAAACATAAACATTCTTTATTTAATAAAAAATTTTTGGAGATTACAAAATAATGTATGTTGGACTTGGCTATGATATTCATAGACTTAAAAAAGGTAGAAAATTGATATTAGGAGGAGTAAATATTGAAAGTGATGTTGGTCTTATTGGGCACAGTGATGCTGATGTTGTTATACATGCATTAATTGATAGTTTTCTTGGTGCTGCAGGATTAAATGATATAGGATATTTTTTCCCAAATACTGATTTAAAATATAAAAATATTAAAAGTATATATTTGTTAAAATTAATTTATGTTAAATTAAAAACTATGAATTTTTTTGCTAACAATGTTGATATAACTGTTATTGCTGAAAAACCAAAAATTTGTTATTTTGTTGACGAAATTAAAAACAATATTTCGAAAATAATAAAATTAAATAAAAAAAGAATATCTATAAAGGCTACTACAAATGAGAAAACTGGGTTTATAGGTCGTGGAAATGCTATATGTGCAATTGTAATATCTTCAATAATAAAAAAATAAATTGCAGTTAATATTTTGAGGTTTATTGTGATAAAAATTAATAATACATTATCTGGGAAACTTGAAGAATTCAAACCTAATAATAAAAATTTTGTTTCAATGTATGTTTGTGGTATAACACCTTATGATGAAATTCATTTAGGTCATGCAAGAGTATATGTTGTCTTTGATATTATAAAAAGACATTTGTTAAATAGAGGATATAAAGTAAAACATATCCAAAATTTTACAGATATTGATGACAAAATTATAGAAAAAGCTAAAGAAAAAAAAATAGATCCATATGAACTTGCAAATATTTTCATAATTGATTATTTTGAACAAACTGATAAACTTAATATTTTAAGAGCAGAAAAATATCCTCGTGTTACAGGAATGATTAACGAAATTATTTTTTTTATAAAAAAGCTTATTGATATTGGGATTGCTTATGAAATTAATGGCGATGTATATTTTTCTGTTATGAAAATAAAAAATTATGGTATATTGTCAAAAATAAAATTAGATAGTTTAAAAATTGGATCAAGAATTGCCAAATCTGATAAAAAAAAAACATATTACGATTTTGTTTTGTGGAAGAACATAGGGGAAGAAGATGTTGGATGGGAGAGTCCTTGGGGCAAAGGTAGACCAGGATGGCATATAGAATGTTCTGCTATTATATTAAGTTTATTGGGAGAAACAATAGATATACATGGTGGAGGACAGGATTTAATATTTCCACATCATGAAAATGAAATTGCGCAGAGTGAAGCTATTACTGGGAAGTGTTTTGTGAAATATTGGATACATAATGGTTTTATTACTGTTAATAAAGAAAAAATGTCAAAATCTTTAAATAATTTTTTTTCTTTAAAAGAAATTTTTAAAAAATATGAACCACGTATAATTCGTTATTATCTTTTAACACAACGTTATTCAATGCCGTTAAATTTTTCTTATAATGGGCTTGATTCTGCAAAAAATACTTTATCAATAATAGATGAGACTTATTTAAAACTTTGTCAATGTGTTAATGAATCTGTTTTTAATATTATTGACAATGATTTAAAAAATTTAAATAATAAATTTTTAAATTCTCTTGATAAAGATTTTAACTCTGAAATAGCTTTATCTTATGTTCATAAATTAAAAAATATTATATTAAATGAAATTTATTGTTCAAACAAAAAAAGACTTTCACAATTAAAAAATCTTTTTGAAAAGTTTTTAGAAAATTCTCTTGGTATTGTATTGCCAAAATATAAAAAACTTGATGAAGATTTGCAAAATATACTAAAAAAAAGAGATGAAGCAAGGAAAAATAAAAATTGGATTGAAGCAGATAAATTAAGAGATATAATTAATAAAAAAGGATATGAAATAATTGATAACGAACATTACAATTCAATAGCAATAAAAAATAAAAATAAAATGTAAAAATTTTTAATGAAACAACAAATATTATTTTTAAGAGTTCTAAATTAATGTTAGATAAAATTATTGTATTTAATATTTTTAAAAAAATTATTTATTATTTTATTATATAATACAAGAAATATATAATTGTGTAATAACGCGTATTACGTTTTGTTATTATATTCAAATATTATATAATTCGTTTATTATATTAGAATTACATGGGGTGTATTGTATGATAAGCAATAGATGTAGTTATTTACCTAGAAAAGATGTTTTCGAAAAAAGAAAATGGCATTTAATTGATGCTAGTAATAAGATTTTGGGTAGACTATCTGTAGAAATTTCTTGTATTTTATTGGGTAAAAACAAAAAATTTTATTCAAGTCATATTGATTGTGGAGATTTTGTTGTTGTTATCAATTCAGATAAAATTGTTTTAACTGGTAAAAAATTTTATCAAAAGAAATATTTTACTCATTCAAATTATCCTGGAGGAGTAAAAATTATTCCATATAGTACTTTAATGTTAAAAAATTCAAAAAAAGTTTTATTTTTATCTGTTAAAGGAATGTTACCAAAAAATAAACTTGCTGACAAGCAAATTAAAAGATTAAAAATACTTAATGATGACAACAATATACATAATGTTCATTTTGAAAAAACTATAGGGAGATAATGTGAACAATTTTTTTTGTACAACTGTAGGACGTAGAAAAAATTCTGTTGCTAGAGTGAGTGTTTGTGATGGGGTAGGTAAAATTAGCATAAATGGTAAGACTTTAGATGATTTTTTTTGTGGATTGATAAGACATAAAAATATAGTTTTAAGTCCAATATCTGTTTGTGGTATTCTCAAATATGACTTTTATATTAATGTTCGTGGTGGAGGTATAACTGGGCAAGCTGGGGCAATTTCTCTTGGATTATCTAGAGCAATTTTAAAACTTAATGAATCTTTAAAGTCTTTATTGAAGAAAAAAAATTTATTAACAAGAGATTCAAGAATGGTTGAAAGAAAAAAGGCTGGTAGAGTAAAAGCAAGAAAACGTTTTCAATACTCTAAGAGATAGCAGTTATTATAAAATTATTTTATGTATCTTATATAAAATTATATACAAAATGCTAAGAAGAATTATAAACTCCGATGGCTGGACTCGAACCAGCAACCAACCGGTTAACAGCCGATTGCTCTACCATTGAGCTACATCGGAATATATTGTTTATACTTTCATTATTATTGAAAATTATTAAAAAAAAATCAAATTTTATATGAAAACAGTTACAGTAAAGAGAATATGTATATTATTATTTTTTATAATTGTTTGTGTTTCATTATATGTTTCAGTAAATATCATAATGGAATCACTTGTACATGATAAAACAAAAGTTAAAATTCCTAACTTTGTTGGTAAGAATTTATATTCTGCGCTTGAGAAAACTAAATTGTATAAAATTGGATTAACATACAGTTCTTATGAATTTAGCGATATATATCCTTCCGGAATAATTTTAAGACAAGATCCTATTGCTGGAATTATTGTTAATGAAGGAAAGATTGTTAAAGTAGTAATAAGCAATGGGAATGAAACTGTTTGCGTTCCAAATTTAATAGGTCGTAGTATTCGTTCAGCTGAGATAATTTTGAAACGTTTTTCTTTAATTATTGGAAATATTTCAAGGAGATATTCTAATAACTTTGACAAAGATGTTGTAATTTATCAGGATATAAATCCTGAAACGATTGTTAATAAAAATACGATTATAAATATTGTTGTTTCTGATGGTTTTTATAATGTATAGTTATATTTGATTTCTATAAAATAATTTACAAACAATATAATTTATATAATAATTATGATATTAAAAAAAAAAATTATTTCTTCATCTATAATATCTGCTGATTTTTCTTGTTTATCTGATAATATAAAAACTTTAGAAAAATTTGGAACAGATTGGATTCATATTGATGTAATGGATGGACATTTTGTTCCAAATATTGGAATTTGCCATGAAATTATAAGATCTATAAGAAAAATTACAAATTTATTTATTGATGTTCATTTGATGATAACAAATCCAGAGAAATATTGGATTGATTTCAAAAAAGATGGAGCAAATTTGATAACTTTCCATATTGAGACTGAATGTGATAAAATAAAGCTTTTTAAAAAAATAACTTCTTCTGGTATTAATGTTGGAATCGCATTAAATCCTAAAACATCAGTTTCTTTTGTAAAAGAATTATTGCCTTATATTAATTTGATTCTTATAATGACTGTTAATCCAGGTTTTTCAGGACAACTTTTTATAAAAGATGCTGTTTGTAAAATAAAAGAAATAAGAAGCATTATTGATAAAAATAACTACAGTTGTCTTATAGGTGTTGATGGTGGGATAGATTATAATACTTCAAAAGTATGTATTAAAGCTGGTGCAAACGTATTAATTAGTGGAAATTATATTTTTTCAAATTTTTGTAATATAAAAAAAATGAAATCACTTTTTTATGAAAATATTTAAAGCAATATTATTTCAAATTATAATTTTATTTATGTACATTTGTTATTCTTATTCTTTTGATGAAAATTATTTTACTTCATGTCAAAAGATTAATGTGCTAATTAATGATGAACAATTTAAAAATACAATTAATGTTTATAAAACTTCAAACAATGTTGAATATTTTTTAATAAAAGATATTGCAGCTATTTATAATGCTAATATCATTTTTAACAATTTTAATAATGAAAGTATCATTGATTTTGATAATAAAAAAATTTATTTAAATAAAAATAGCAATGAAATTATTTTTGATAAAGAATCTAAAAAAATATTTAATGAAACAATATATATAAAAGATGACATATATATATCAAGTGAGATTTTTTCGTTTTATGAATTTACAAAAATTACAAATACTTATGTAAAATGGGATAATTTATCTTTGACGTTAAATGTATTATACATTACAGACTTACCTTTTATAAAATATTTTGAACAAGATAATATTTTTCGTATCATTATACAGCTTGATGAAAAAAATAAATATATTGTTTCAGAAAATGACAGTGAAATAATTATAAAAATATTTAATAATAAATTAAAAAATGGATTTATAAATATTGATAATTGCATTATTAAAACTATACAAAGTTATTGCTATTCTGATTTTTCAATTATAAAAATTAACATAGAAAAAATTAATAAATTTTTTAAAACATATGAGATTTATGATCCATATAGAATTATTATTGATATAGCAAATGAAAACAAAAAGATAAAAAGTGATTTGTTATTAAACAATTCTGATGAAAATAATAAATATGATAAAACTAACTATTTGAAAAAAAATAAAAAGATTATAGTTCTTGATGCTGGACATGGAGGCAAAGATAGTGGAGCCGTTGGCATCCATGGCACAAAAGAAAAAGATATAAATCTTGATATTGTGCATATTCTTAAATCAATATTTGATAAAGATAAAAATTATGTTGTATTTTTAACAAGAGAAGATGATAGATTTGTAGAACTTTATGAAAGACCAAACATAGCAAATAGGCATAATGCAGATTTATTTATATCTGTTCATTGCAATGGTTTTTATAATGCAAAAAATGGTTTTGAAATATATCATATGGATTATGTAGCGTCTGATTCTAGTGCAGCTATGCTTGCAAAATTTGAAAATTCTGTTGTTGAACTAGAAGAAAAGACAAATTATGGAAATATCTTACTTAGAAATATGTTGTTATCGATTACAGATACTGAAAATATTAATGAATCATCAAAATTATGTGGTTTTATATCTTATGAAGTTTCAAATAGGGTAAAAATAGAAAACAAGGGTATAAGACAGGCAAATTTTGCTGTACTTAGATTAACAAAAATGCCAGCTATTCTTGTAGAAACTGCATATATAGACAATTACATTGAGGAACAAATGCTTCTTACTAAAGAATTTCGTTTAGCAATGGCAACTTCTATATATGAAGGTGTAGTTAAATATTATGCTTCAAAACAACATGATAATGAAAAACATTAAAATAAATAATAATCCAATAGGAATTTTTGATTCTGGTGTTGGCGGTCTTAATATCATGAATGAAATACACAAGATTTTGCCAATGGAAAATATTGTGTATTTTGCTGATACATTAAATCTTCCATATGGTTCTAAATCAAAAGATAAAATAATAGATCTTTCAAGAAAAATATCATTTTTTTTGGTAAAAAAAAAAGTTAAACTTATAGTAATAGCATGTAATACTGCATCTATTTTTTCTTTAAATATAATGAAAAATTTTAAAATACCAATGTTAGGAGTTATAGACCCATGTATAAAGTTTGCAATATTAAAATCAAAGAATATGAAAATAGGAATTATAGGGACTGAAGCTACAGTTAATAGTAATTTATATGTTAATAAAATAAACAAAATTGCAAAATACAATGTATATCAACAAGCATGTCCTTTGTTTGTCCCATTTGTAGAAGAAGGTATAATTAATGGGAATATTATTGATGTAATAATTAAAAAATATTTGGATTCTCTTTTAAAAATTGATATAGATACTTTGATTTTAGGATGTACACATTATTCTTTTTTGAAGAAAGCTTTAATAAAAAATATAAAAAAAAAAATATCTATTATAGATCCTAGTAAATATATGGCACAAGAAGTTTTGAATGTTTTAAAAAAAAAGTCACTTATTTCAGAGAATAGATTTAAAAAAAATTATTCATTTTTAAAAATTTATGTTAGTTGCAATGAAAAAAAGTTTAAGAATACTTATTATAAATTATTTAATAAAAAAATATTTAATGTAAAAAAAGTAAATTTGGAGGATATGTGAATTATAAAGTTTCTGTTATAGATTTTTTTTCTGCAGCACATTATTTGAGGAAATACAATGGTAAATGTGAAAATTTACATGGTCATAATTGGAAAATAAAAGTTAGTTTTTGTGGATCGAATGTTAATGACATTGGTATGTTAATTGATTTTTCTGTTATAAAAAAATATCTTAACAAAATTTTATTAATTTTTGATCATAAATGTATCAATGATTTTGATCCTTTTGATAAAATAAATCCAACTTCAGAAAATATAGCAATGTTTATTTTTAAAAAGTTAAAAAATTTAGAAAATGATTTTGTTAATGTATGTGAAATTGAAGTTTGGGAAACTGATAGTTCTTTTGTTTCGATATCTTTATAATTTAGTATTTTGTATGTTTTGTTTATTAATACAAGTTTTTATTATATCGATTACCTGTTTTTTCGTTAAAGCAGGGTTATTAATTTTTATATTAATTATTTTGTTTTTTATTATTTTTATCCATTTACCAGAAGGTTTGTTGAACATTAACATTAATTCTTCACCAGATAATAATTCCGTTTTTGTATAAAGCTTATTTTTCGATTTTAAATATTTAATTCTATTTTTGAATTTATTATATTTATTTTTTTTATTGTAATTTGTTTTTATAAATTCTTTTATTAATAAAAAATCTTTATCACATTTTTTAACAAATTTTCTAATATAATTATCAGTCCATACAGTATAATCTGTTTTGTATTTATAGTATATATAATTTCTTATAATAAATATTATTTTTTTTATAATTTCATTTGAATATTTTAATCTTTTTAAAATATGATTTATCCTTTCTATATGTATGTTCAAAAATAAAAAATCATTTTTTTTATATATATTACAGAAATTATATAATAAACTTGCTATTCTTAAAACAATATTTTTTTTTGTTTTATCTAACATTTTAAAGTTGTTTATATATTTTGTTTTTTTATTTGTATCTTTTTTGATTTTTATTTCTGGAAGTATTTTATACAACAAATTTATTTCTTTCATTAACATAAATGCTTTTGAAGGTGTTTTGTTGATTAATATCTTATTTAATTCATCTTTTATTCGTTCTTGTGAAACTATTTTTATTCTTTTAATTGATTTCTTCATTGCATTATATGTTATTGGTTCTATAATAAAATTTAATTCTGAACTTTGACGAATTGCTCTTAGTATTCTTAATGGATCTTGATTAAATATTTTTTCTGCATTTGATGGGTCACTAACTCTTATAATTTTGTTTTTTATATCATTTATACCATATGAAGTAAAATCTAAAACTTTCATATCTTTAAGTCTTAAAAATAATGAATTTATCGTAAAATCTCGTCTAAATGCATCTTGTTTTATTGAAGCGAGTTTCGTAATTGGATTCCTTGAATTACAATTATAATACTCTCTTCTTGGTATTGTTAATTCTATAATTTTATTATCGATTAATATTTTAGAAGTACCAAAATTTTTGAATATTAATGGTGATTTTAGATTATATTTATTAACAATCAAATTTGAAAAATTTATTATATCTAAAATTCCATTTGATATTTTTTTTGAATGTATCATTATGTCAAGATCATATGGTTTTTTTTTAATAATTAAATCTCTTACAAAACCACCAACTATGTATGTTTCAAAATTATTTTCATTAGCAATTGTTAAAATTTTGTTTATAATTGTTTTGTATTTTTTTGGTATTATCATAAACGTTTTATTATACAAAAAAGAAAAATTTATTGTTAAATTTTGTTTAAATTTATAAAATATTATAAAAGAATATATGAATTTAAAATTTATTGTTAAATTAATTTATAAAAAATATTGTTATGTTGGCAATATTTTAAGAAAAAACAAGAAAAGATATAGAAAAATAGAATACAGTGGTACAATTAAGTTGAGTGATGCAATTCCTGGTAAATATAAATTTGTTTCTATGCATTGTGATAGAATATTTGTACATAAATTGTTAGAAATAGGATTTATTAATGATGAAGAAATATTTATTATTTATAACACAGGATTAAATGGAAACGTGATATTAAAAATAAAAGAGTCTAAAATTGCTTTAAGTAATAAAATAGCAAAAAAAATTATTATAAAATGTTGATTACAAATCATAATGAATTTTAATTATTTTATGTTTATTGGATGTTTAATATGATTAAAAATGATATTAGAGTTGTTCTTATTGGGAAACCAAATAGTGGGAAGTCAACTATTTTTAATGTTTTAACTGGATCAAATCAACATGTTGGTAATTATTCTGGTGTAACTGTAGAAAAAAAAGAAGGATTTAAAAAATATCATGGATATAAGATATTTTTCTTTGATTTGCCAGGTATATATAGCTTTTTTTCTTATTCAGAAGATGAAATGATTACAAAAAAATTTTTACTTGAAGAAAAATTTGATGTTATATTAAATATTGTTGATTCTGTTGACATTGAACATAGTTTATATTTATTTTCACAAATTATTGAAATTAATGTACCAATTATAATGATTTTAAACATGTGTGATGTTTTAAAAAACAAAGGCAAAGAAATAGATGGAAAGATTATGTCAACAATTCTTGGTGTACCAGTTATCTCTACTATTGCAAATAAAAAAATTGGAACAGATAATATTTTTAATAATATAATTTCTTCTTTTAAAAATATTAACAATACGAATACTAGAGTTAAAATTGTTTTTAATAATATAATAGAAAAAGAAATAGATAAAATAATTTCTTTAATACCAAATAATATTCAACTAACAAAATTTTCAAAAAAATTTATTTCAATAGAACTTTTAGAAAATGATGAATTTGCATTAAAATTAATTTCAAAATTTTACAATAGAGATATAATATTAGATCAAATTATGAAAAGCAAAAAATTTATTGAAATGTTTTTTAATAAAAAAATTGAATCTGAAATAGCAAATACTAGATATAATTTTGCAAAATCTGTAATTGAAAAAACTATAAAAAAAATATATTTGAAAAAAACAAATATAACAGATATAATAGATTCTTTTGTACTTAATAAATATTTTGGTCTTATTTTTTTTTCTTTTGTAGTTTATATAATTTTTAAAATTACCTTTATTTTTTCTAAACCTATATCAAGTTTGCTAGCATTGTTTTTTAAATTTATTGAAAATTATGTTTCTTTATTTATAACTCAAGAAATTATTAGATCATTGGTTGTAGATGGAATTATTTCTGGTATTAGTGGAGTTTTAAATTTTTTCCCAATTGTATTATTTATGTTTTTTGCAATAGGTTTTTTTGAAGATTCAGGTTATATGTCAAGAGTTGTAATAGTTATGGATAAAATTATGAGCAAATTTGGTCTTAATGGCAAATCGTTTTTACCATTTATGTTATCAACTAATGGTTGTGCAGTCCCTGCTATTTTATCTACTAGAATTTTAGATTCAAAAAGAGATAGATTGATAACAATGTTCATTGTACCATTTATGATATGTGGTGCAAAATTGCCAATATTTGCATTAATTATAAGTGTTTTTTTTAATGTTAAATATCATGCATTCATAATGTTTTCAATGTATGTTGTTAGTGTTGTTATTGCTTTAATTGTTGCAAAATTACTTGGCAAAACTATTTTAAGAGGTGATAGTACAAATTTTGTTATTGAATTACCAGAATATCATTTGCCAACTATTAAATCTTTGTTTTTAAAAATGTGGGGAAGAAGTTTGTTATATCTTAAAAAAGCATCTAGTATAATAATTTTTATTTCAATAATAGTATGGTTTTTATTTTCATTCCCTAGAATTCCTAAAAATAGTATTTATAATGATTGTTTAAATTATAAAATGAATTATAGTTTTGCTGGTAGAATTGTAAAAATATTCAATCCATTATTTAAACCTATAGGAATGGATGGTGATAAAGCAATATCTTTGATGGCAGGGTTTGCTGCTAAAGAAGTTATTGTAAGCACATTAAATACGATATATAATATTCAAAATGGAAATGATAGACAATCTCTAAAAGAAAAAATTGCTTTAGATAAAAATTGGTCTCCACTAAAAGGGATAAGTTTCCTTATTTTTTGTTTAATTTATACTCCTTGTATAACTTCTGTATGCGTTTTTTTTAAAGAAACTTTTTCAAATTATAAATTAACTACATTGTTTATTATTGGTAATACAATTTTTGCATGGATATCTTCGTTTGTTGTTTTTCAAATTGGGATGTTGTTAAAAATAGGAATATAATTTAATTTATATAAAAAAATCGTTTGTTTAAAATTTGCACAATTATGGAGTCAGTGGGATTTGAACCCACAATTTATCGTTGCGAACGAT
The DNA here is from genome assembly GCA_031263865.1 of Endomicrobium sp. Taxonomy (GTDB): domain Bacteria; phylum Elusimicrobiota; class Endomicrobiia; order Endomicrobiales; family Endomicrobiaceae; genus Endomicrobiellum. The sequence goes on along the minus strand of JAISEY010000003.1, from coordinate 44,912 downwards.
ATGTTTTTCCAATTTTAACTATGACCCCTAATAAAATTAATGTTTTATGTTTAATGATATCATAATAACAATTTATAAAAATATTTTAAATCTTATGCAATAAGTTATTTTTTTGTTATTAAAAATTGCTATAATTCAGTGTGTCTATATATTTATTTTTAAAGGGTTTATATGTCATATATTGGATTGGCTAGAAAGTTTAGACCTAAAAATTTTGATGAAATTGTAGAACAAGATCATGTTACTAAAATTATTAAAAATGCAATTATTGAAAATCGTGTTGTACATTCTTATTTGTTTAGTGGACCTCGAGGTTGTGGAAAAACTAGTATGGCAAGGATTTTTGCTAAAGCATTAAATTGTGAAAATGGACCAACTGTTAATCCATGCGATGTTTGTAAAAATTGCATAGATATTTCGAAAAATTCAAGTATTGATGTTTTTGAAATTGACGGTGCATCAAACAATGGTATAGATGAAATAAGATCATTAATAGAAAATGTAAAATTTTCAAGTATAAATTCAAGATATAAAATATATATTATAGATGAAATACAACAAATAACAATTCAAGCATTTAATGCATTACTTAAAACATTGGAAGAACCTCCACCTCATGTTATTTTTATTATGGCAACAACTGAAATAAACAAAATTCCAATAACTATCCTTTCAAGATGCCAAAAATATAAATTTAAATTGATATCAGCACAAAAAATGAGGATAGCAATAAAAAAAATAATAAACGTTGAATCTTTTGATGTAGATGATGATGCTATTGATATAATTATAAGACATTCTGATGGTTCTATGAGAGATGCTTTGACAATTTTAGATCAATCTGTTTTTTTAAAAGATAAAAAAGTAACTGGAGATGATTTAAGAAAATTACTTGGATTTGTTCCAATTGATATAATATCTTCAATTACTGATGATATAGCAAAAGGGGATAAAGAATCTATTTTAGTTACAATCAAAAAAATTGTTGATGATGGATATAGTGTTATTCAATTTATAAAAGATCTAAAATTACATTTTAGACAAATTATGATTTGTTCAATAAATGATGAAATTATCGATGTATCAAATGAATATAGAAATATTCTTAGCAATCAGAAAGAAAAATTTAGTACTGGGAATTATTTGCGCATTATCAATCTTTTATCAAAAGCCATTGAAGAAATGCGTTGGAATGATCAACAAATATTAACAGCAGAAGTTTATTTGTTAAAAATATCTGAGCCATATTATGATATTGAAAGTCTTGTTAACAAAATTGATTTTATTTTAGAAGATATAAATAATTTAAAATTTAATAAAACATTGATAGGCAATAATTTTAAATCTATTGAAATAATATGGACTGAAATTTTAGATAAAATATTAAATGAACATCAATTAAGTGCTCAACCTTTAAAAAGAATTTTAATTGATTTTGTTAATGAATTTGAAATAAAATTTATAGCTACAAATGAATTTGATTACGAATGTTTTCTAAAATTTTATGAAAAAATTTTAGAATTATTTAGAGAAAAAATTAATACAAATTTTAAAGTTTATATTAACATAGACAATATGAAAAAAAATGTAGCAAAGAATGTTTCTGATATTGGGGAAAACCTGTATAAAGATGGGAATGAATCTACCCCAGAACACATACAAAAAATAGCAAAAGATTTTGAATCAATTGCAAAAAAAATAAAAACATGAAGAAAAAATATTTAATTGAAAATATGATAAAATCAATAAAAAAATTGCCTAACATAGGGCCTAAAATGGCTGAACGATTATGTTATCATATTTTAAAAATGAAACAAACAGATGTTGATGAATTATTAGATTCTATAAAAAAAGCAAGAATTATGATAAAAAAATGTAGTATTTGTTATGATATTGGGGAATACAATCCTTGTTTAATATGTTCAGATCCAAATAGAGTTAAAAATATTTTATGTATTGTTGAAACTCCTCAAGATTTAATAGCAATAAACAAATCAAAAGAGTATAATGGACTTTATTTTGTAATTGGAGGTGTTTTATCCCCTCTTAATTCAATTGGTCCAAATGATATAAAAATTAATAATTTGATAAAAAGATTAGAAAGTGATAGTATTGATGAGGTAATAATAGCTACTGATACAAATTCTGATGGAGAAATAACAGCTTCTTATTTGGCAAGTATTATAAAAAAAATGAATATTAAAGTTACAAGACTTGGATATGGATTACCTGCTGGAGGAGACATAGAGTATATCGATGAATTAACGATATCTCGTGCCATTTGCAATAGAAAAGAAATGTAATGATGTTTTTATATATAGTAAAAAGTTATTAAGGATTTATTAATGTTTAAAGAAATGATTGAAATTCGTTGGCATGGACGAGGCGGGCAAGGTACAAAAACAGCTGCTCTTTTATTTGCTGAAGTTTCTCTTGGTATTGGCAAATATATACAAGCATTCCCTGAATATGGGCCTGAAAGAATGGGAGCTCCTGTGCAAGCTTTTAATAGAATTAGTAATTATCCTATTACAATTCATTCTGGAATTACAAATCCTGATTATGTTGTTGTTTTAGATTCTTCTATTATTGATTCTGTTTCTATAGATGCTGGAATTTATTATAGTAGTAAAATAATAGTAAATACTTCTCTTTCTGTTATGGAAATTTCAAAACAAATTAATATAAATCCAGAACAATTGTATGTTGTTAACGCTACAAAAATAGCTTTAGAATTTATAGGGAGAAATATACCAAATATGCCTATGTTTGGAGCTCTTACAAAAATTATAAACATTTTAGATATAAATGATGTTTTAAGTATTGTTGAAAGAAAAATTATTAAAAAATTTAGACACAAACCTGAAGTTATAAAGGGTAATCTAATTTCTATTAAACGTGCATTTGATGAAGTTAAAAATTGATATGTTTAGAATTAAAACAAAAGGTAATTTATAATATGATTAATAAAAAAATAAAAATTAACAATGAGAGAATGTTTGTTGATGAATTAATTACTGGTGATATTGTTGATGCAGGAACTTCTATTTATTTTAAAACTGGTAGTTGGCGTTCTGAAATGCCTATATTCGATAAAAAAAAATGTGTTAATTGTTTAATATGTTGGATTTCATGTCCTGATTCATCAATAAAAATATCTTTCGATACTAAAAATATTACAAATGTTGATGGAATAGATTATGATCATTGTAAAGGTTGTGGAATTTGTGCAAGTGAATGTCCAACAAAATCAATAACAATGATTGAAGAAAAGAAATAATGTTTTTATTCAATACATGAATTTAAAATTGACATTTTAAATATAAAAATGGTGAATTAAATGATAAAAACTGTTAGTAAAAATGGAAAGATTATGGCAAAGACTGGGAATGAGGCCATAGCTGAAGCAATGAGACAAATTGAACCAGATGTAGTTGCAGCTTATCCTATAACTCCAGCAACAGAAATTGTCCAAATTTTCTCTCAATTTGTTTCTGATGGTATCGTTAAGAGCAAATATATTGCTGTTGAAAGCGAACATTCTGCATTGTCTGCAACAATAGCTGCATCAGCTGCAGGATCTAGAGCTATGACAGGAACTTCGTCTCAGGGATTATGTTATATGAGTGAAATGCTTTATATAGCATCTGGATTGAGATTGCCAATAGTTATGACAGATGTTAATAGGGCAATCTCTGCACCAATTAACATTCATGCTGATCATTCAGATACAATGAGTGTTAGAGATTCTGGATGGATACAAATATATTCAGAAAATTCACAAGATGCTTATGATAATATTATACAAGCTGTAAAAATAGCTGAAAGAGCAATGTTGCCAGTAATTGTTACAATGGATGGATTTATTATTTCGCATTGTATGGAAGTTGTTGAAGTATATAGAGATATTGATGTTAAAAAATTTGTTGGTATATATAAACCTAAAAGATATCTTTTAGATATAAAAAATCCATATACTTTAGGTTCAATTGATTTACAAGATTACTATTTTGAACATAGATATCAATTGGCGAAAGCCGTTGTAGATTCTAAAAAGATTATTCTAGATGTTGCTGAAGAATTTAAAGAATTATTTGGACGTGAATATGATTTGTGTGAAAAATATATGATTGATGATGCTGAAATTGCAATGATTGTTCTAGGATCTACAGCTGGAACTATTAAAGATGAAATAAAAAAAATTAGAGAAGAAGGAATAAAAATTGGATTGTTAAAAATAAGAATATATAGACCATTTCCTGTAGAACAAGTTGTTGAAAATTTAAAAAATATTAAAGTTGTTGCTGTTATGGATAGATCTGATTCATGTTCTGGAGCATTTTCGCCTTTGTATTCTGATGTTGTTTCATCATTGTATTCTCATGGAATTATTGATATCAAAGTTGTAAACTATATATATGGATTAGGTGGTAGAGAAATAAATAATTTACATATAAAAAATATTTGTGATGATTTGAATAAAATTTTACTTGGTATTGAAAAACAACCGTATGAAGTTAAATATGTTAATATTAGAAAAAAATAAATTGATTTTATATAAATATGCATGAATATTTTGTGGAGAAAATATAATGATAGATTTGAAAGATTTATCAAAGAATCCAGAACGTTTTGCTTGTGGACATAGGCTTTGTTCTGGATGTGGTGCAGGTATAGTTGCAAGACAAGTTTTAATAGCAGCTTCTAAATTTGATGTTGTTATAACAAGTGCTACTGGATGTTTAGAAGTATCTACAACAATTTTTCCTTATACTTCGTGGAAATGTTCATTTTTTCATAGTGCTTTTGAAAACTCAGCTGCTACATGTAGTGGGATAGAAGCAGCATATGAAAGTTTAAAATCAAAAGGTAAAATTGACAAAGATATAAAATTTATAGCTTTTGGTGGCGATGGTGGAACTTATGATATTGGGTTACAATCTTTGTCTGGTGCTATGGAAAGAGGGCATAAAATGCTTTATATATGTTATAACAATGAAGCATATATGAATACTGGTATTCAGAGATCAAGTGCAACTCCTATTGGTGCACATACTACAACAGTTCCTATTGGTAAATTTTCTTATGGTAAAAAACAAAATAAAAAAAATTTAACAAAAATTATGATTGCTCATGATATTCCATATGTTGCTCAAACTTATGTTGGTAATTGGAATGATTTAATGACAAAAGTCCAAAAAGCATTGTCAATTGATGGTCCATCATTTATAAATATTTTGACGCCATGTAGACTTGGATGGAATTATAAGGTTCAAGATATAATGAAAATTTCAAGGCTTGCAGTTGATACTTGTGTTTGGCCTTCTTATGAGTTCGAAAAAGGAATATATAAAATAAATGTAATTCCAAAACAGAAAAAGCCTATTATAGATTTTTTAAAAATCCAAGGAAGATTTAAACATCTTTTGGATGAAAGTAAATCTTATGTTGTTGAGTCAATACAACAATATGTTGACAATGAATGGGAATATTTAAAAAATGTAAGCACAAATACAATTAGTTATTAAAAACATTAATTGTTAATGGATTATAATTATGACATTAGATTTTGAAAAATCAATAATTGAAATCGATAAAAGAATTGATGATTTAAAAAAAACTTCCAAAGATTCTAATATAGATATTTCTGCACAGATTGCTAAACTTGAAAAAACAAAAAATGAAATAAAAATAAAAATTTATAGTTCATTGTCTCCTTGGCAGATAGTTCAATTAGCAAGGCATCCAAAAAGACCTTATACTTTTGATTATATAAATCTTATATTTAATGATTTTGTTGAATTACATGGTGATAGATATTTTGGAGATGATAAAGCAATTTTAAGTGGTATTGCAGAAATTGATAATAGACAAGTTGTTGTAATAGGGCATCAAAAAGGAAGAACTCTTGATGAGAATATAAAAGGTGCAAATTTTGGTATGGCCCATCCTGAAGGGTATAGAAAAGCACTGAGAGTAATGAAATTAGCTGAAAAATTTAATAGACCTGTAATAACTTTTATAGATACTCCAGGGGCTTATCCAGGTATAGCTGCTGAAGAAAGAGGTCAAGCTGAAGCTATTGCAAAAAATTTAAGAGAAATGTCCTGTCTTAAAGTTCCAATTATAACTATTATTATTAGTGAGGGGGGGTCTGGTGGAGCTTTAGGTATTGCTGTTTCAAATAAGATATTTTGTCTTGAAAATTCTTATTGTTCTGTAATTTCACCAGAAGGATGTGCTGCTATATTGTTTAGAGATAGTTCGAAAGCAGCTGAAGCGGCTGAAGCTATGAAAATAACAGCAAAAGATTTATTAAATTTGAAAATTGTTGATGGAATTATAAAAGAGCCATTAGGTGGAGCTCATAATGATGTTAAAAAAACAGCATTAAATATAAAAAAGATTTTAAATGAAAATCTTGCTTATTATGATAATATGAGTTGTAAAAAAATTATAAATGATAGATATTCAAAGTTTAGATCATTTGGTATTTTTGATGATATTTTTTTAAAAAATAAACAATAATATTTTAATTTATTGTTGGGGGGAGTTTATGGCACTTGTTTCTTCTAAACAAATTTTGATAAATGCTATGAATGGTAAATATGGTGTTGGAGCATATAATGTAAACAATATGGAACAATTACAAGCTATAGTTAATGCTGCAAAAAAAACACAATCACCTCTTATTTTACAAGCAACAATGAGTGCTTTAAAATATTCAGAATTTTCATACTTGGCATGTTTGATGAAAAATGCTGCTTTAAAAAATTATGATATTCCAATTGCAATTCATTTAGATCATGGTAATTCGTTTGAATCAATTAAAAATGCTATAGATATTGGATTTACATCAGTTATGATAGATGGTTCATTAATAGATGGAAAAACACCTTCAACATATGAACAAAATGTAAGAATCACTAGTTCTGTTGTAGAATATGCTCATAAAAGAGGAATTTCTGTTGAAGGAGAAATTGGAGTAATAGGTGGTGTAGAAGATTCTGTCAAACCTACTTCTTTTTATTTTACAGATCCAGAAGAAGCTAAAAATTTTGTTAATGATACAAATGTTGATTCTTTAGCTATTTCAATAGGGACATCACATGGTGCTTATAAATTTAAAAGAAATGTTAGTTTAGCTTTTGATATTTTAAAAGAAATTAGATCTCTAATAAATATTCCAATAGTGTTACATGGTGCATCATCTATCCCAAAAAGCTTGATATATGATTTTGTAAAATATGGTGGAAAAATTAAAAGTGGTGCAAGTGGAGTTCCTATAGGTGACTTACAAAAAGCTATTAGTCTTGGTGTATCAAAAATAAATATTGACAGTGATATTAGACTTGTTGTAACAACTGCAATAAGAAAATTTTTTATTGATCATCCAGAAAAATTCAATCCAAGAGATTATTTTGAATATTCTAAAACTGTTCTTGTTGATTTTATTGTTTCAAAGATGAAAGATTTTTTTACTATTGGGCATGCAAAAGATTAAATATAATATTTTATTTATTGTTTTTTGGAGAATTTTATGTTTGTGAAAAGAGATTTAATATCTATTTATGATTTATCAATAAACGAAGTAGATATGATTTTAAATAAAGCATTTGAATTTAAAAAGAATAAAAAAACAGTTGATATTCTTAAAGGAAAAACATTGGGTATTTTATTAGAAAAACCGTCTACTAGAACTGTAACTTCTTTTTCAGTTGGAATGGCTCAGCTTGGAGGTACTCCAATTTTTATAGATTTTAGTAAATCACAAATTCCTAGAGGAGAATCAATTCATGATACATCAATGGTTTTTTCTTGCTACTTAGATATTGTTATGATAAGAGTATTCAAACATTCAGATATTGAAGAGTTTGCGATGTATTCTACAATACCAATAATAAATGGACTTACTGACTATGAACATCCTTGTCAAACTTTATCTACTATTATGACAATCATGGAATTGTATAAAATAAATAAATTAAATTTTTTGAAAGATATAAAAATTACTTATATTGGGGATGGGAACAACAATATTGCAAATTCTCTTATTGCAATATCTGCAATTTTAGGTCTTTGTTTAACAATAATATCTCCAAATCAATATTATCCAAAAAAAGAGACATTAAATAAAGCTTTAAAATATGTTAATTCAACAAATGTAAAAATTAAAATTACAAATGATATTAATGTTATTAAAAATTCTGATGTAATTTACACTGATGTATGGACATCAATGGGTTTTGAAACTGAGTTGGAACATAGAAAAAATGTTTTTTCTCCTTATCAAGTAAATGAGAAGCTATTAAAAATTGTATCTAAAAAATGTATAGTGTTACATTGTTTACCAGCAATAAAAGGAGAGGAAATAACATCAGATGTTTTTGATAAATATGAATATTGTATATTTAAAGAAGTTGAAAATAGATTATATATTCAAAAATCTGTATTATTATTTTTATTAAATAAAATTTAATGAAGATTGTAATAATTAATACATAGAATTATTAATTATTATGTTTGATTCGTTAATAATTGATGAGTACCATTCACTTATTATTTGATTTTTTTTTATTTTTAACAAAAATTCTTCAGTATTTTTTGTATTATTGTAATTTTCGTTTTTTAACTCTTGTGACCACAATTTTATTGATGATTCAATTATTTTTTTTGTTTTTTCAGCTGCTAATTGTTTCCTTCTCAAAGATTCGTATTCTTTTGGTGTTATATTTATTAATTTCAAAAAATTTATATATTTAATTTTATTAAATGTATTATTATCATTAAATATTGTATTATTTTTTAAATCATTTATTAATTCATAATCGCTTATAATAACACCATATGTTTTTGATTGTTGATATAAAATTTCCTCAACTATTAATTTATTTATTATAGATATTTTTATTTTTTCTATATCTTTTTTAGAAAGCTGATTATTTTTTGTATTATATTGTTGGATTTTTAATGAATTTTCTAATAATATTTGATATAATTTTGATGGTATTTTGGACTCATTTATTTTTATTATAAAATCATGTTTTAAAAAATATGGAATTACACTTAAAAAAATACCACATATAAAGCAAAAAACTGTTATTATAAAAAATATTCGAAAATATTTTTTCGAAAAATTAATCATTATGTTATTATTATCCTTTTTGTTTTTATTAGTATGTAAATTACTAAAATGCTATCACAATTATTGGTTTATGTCAATAATATTTGTTATACATTAGAAAAATTTTTATTTGACATTAATATATTTTTTATATAGCATTCAATTTTACTGCAAATATGCCGATGTAGCTCAGTTGGAAGAGCAGCGGTTTTGTAAACCGCAGGTCGTAGGTTCGAATCCTATCATCGGCTTTTTGATTTTTTTGTAATATGAAAAATAGTCTATAAATTAATTTATAATTATATGTTAAAAAAAAAAATATTTTCGTCAAATAAAAAAGCGTATTATGATTATGAAATAATAGAAAAATTTGAAGCTGGCATTGTTTTGTATGGTTTTGAAGTTAAATCTATAAAAAATTCAAATGTTAGTATTGTTGGAGGAATTGTTAAAATTTTTAATTGCGAAGCGTTTATATATGGTATATCAATTGCAAAATATAAAAATATGTCTAATCATATTGTAAATTACGATGATAAAAGAGTCCGTAAAATCTTGATGCATAAAACAGAAATAAATAAAATATTTTCTAAAACTAGAGAAAAAGGACTTTTAGTTATTCCTTTAGAAATATATTTACATAACAATGGTAAAATAAAAATTCTTATTGGTATTGCTAAATTTAGAAAAAAATATAATAAAAGAGATTATTTAAGAAAAAAAGATATTATTAGAGATGTTTCTAAATTTTATAGAATTAAGTAATGTTTTTTTAATGTTTATATTGGTTTATATTATAATTGTATGATAAAAACTAAAATAATTTCTGTACAAGCATCTGCTGGTTCTGGTAAAACTTATAGTCTTGCAAAAAGATATATATATTTGTTATTTAAATTAGATAATGATGTAGAAATAAAAAATATTGTTGCAATAACATTTACAAATAAAGCAGCTTTTGAAATGAAAAATAGAGTTATAAATTATCTTAAAAAAGCTGCATTATCCATATATACTGATGATTTTTTTGACGATTTTGAATTAAGTAAAATTGAAATTACAAGAAAAAGTTTAAAAATTTTAGAAATTATTTTCAAATTATATGATGATTTTAATATAAGTACAATAGATAGCTTTAAAAATCATATATTGAAATCTTGTGCATTTAATATAAATTTATCTCCAAATTTTACTATAGAAAAAGATTATTCATCTGATCTTATGTTTTCTATAGAATCTTTTTTTAAAAATATTAATAATTATAAAAATAAGAAAAAAAAAATATTAAAATATTTATTGCAATATGTAACTAACATTTCTGGATGGATTCCTAAAATAGATATATATACTGAAATTAAAAAAATATTTAATAAATCTTCTAATATAGGAAAAGATATTTTTATAAGTAAAAAAAATAATTATAATTATGAACTTTTATCAAGAATTAAAATTATTTTAAAAAAAATTAAGTTTTTTTCAAAAAAAATAAATGATTTTCAAATACATTGTAGTTATAAGAAAGCAATTAAAAAAATTTTAGATGAAGATAAAAAAATATTTTTATCAATGGAATTGCCAAATATCTTTTCTGAATCTAAATTGAGATATAACAATAATACACAAATTGATACTAAATTAAATATTATGTGGAATAATATTTATAAAGAGATAAAAGATCTTTACAAATATTATATGAAACATTATTACGATATTTATTCAAATATTTATTTTGAAATTTTTCTTGAATTTAATAAACAATCAAAGAAAAAAGGAATTATATATTTAAATGAAATAAATCAAAAAATTGTTTCTATCTTTAATAAAAGCACTAACATTATTCCAGAAATTTATTATAGATTATCTGAACAATATAAACATTTTCTAATTGATGAATTCCAAGATACAAGTTTGGTGCAATGGATTGGAATTAAAAGATTTTTAGAAGAAAGTCTTGCAAACAATGGAACTTTTTTTTATGTTGGAGACATTAAACAAGCAATTTATGCTTTTAGAGGTGGTGATTATAATATTTTTAATATTGTTCAAAATGAATTTAAAATTTTTGATTTAAAAAAAAAAAAATTAGAATATAATTTTAGAAGTGGACAATTTATTGTTGACTTTAATAATAATGTGTTTTCAATAGAAAATATTAAAGGATTTTTATTTAAATTTTATAAAAATAAGAGAGATTTTAAATATATTTTAAACAAATTTGTTAAAGTATATGATTTTTCTAAACAAAAAACTATGTTTTTTATGCAAAAACATGGATATGTAGAAACAAAAATTATAGATTCCACAGATAACACAAACAAAGGAATAGAAATAAAAATTATAGAATATGTAATTGATGCTTTAAAGAGATTTGATTTAAAAGATATTGCAATTTTATGTAGAACAAATGAAGAAGTTTTTAATGTTAGCTCACTGCTTTTATCAAATAAAATAAAAGTTGAATCTTCTCAAACTCTAAATATAAAAAACAATGATATCATAAAACAAATTATGTCATTTATCAAATTTATAAATAATTTTAATGATAATATATCATTTTCTTCTTTTATAATTGGAGATATTTTTTATAACGTTTCAAAAGAAAAAAGAAATAGTTTTGAAAAATTCATTTTTGATTTTAACAACAAACATAACAAAATAAGTTTATATAATTTTTTTAAAATTAAATATGAAAAGTTGTGCAATAAATACTTTAATTGTTTTTTTGTAGAAGCTGGATTTATTTCTGTTTATGAATTAATTGTTTTGTTTCTTGAAAAATTTTTAGTTATTGATAATTTTTATAAAAGTAAAATATTTATAATGCGTTTTCTAGATCTTGTTAAAGAATTTGAAATTAAAAATTCTGGGATAGATAATTTTATTAAATATTTTGATAATTTAACGGATTGTGAGGATTCTCTAAATATAAAAAATAGTTTAGGCGATGGTGTAAATGTTATGACAATACATAAATCTAAAGGGTTACAATTTCCTGTTGTAATTATACCGTTTGCTAAACCTTTATTAAAAAATATTGATAAACTATATTTTAATGTAACAAAAACAAAAATAAAACTATTTAATATATCAAAAAATATTTCTAATTTTTTAGAAGAAGCAAAAATAATACGTGATAATGAAAGATTTATAAATTTATTGTCAGAAATTAATATTCTTTATGTTGCTATGACAAGAGCTGAATATGAACTTTATTGTATTATACCTAAAAAAATAGGTAATACAAAAAATATGTTTTCTGTTTTATTAGGTGACAATGATATTTCTTTCGGTGTAAAACATATTAAAAAATTAAAAAAAACAAATGATTTTAAAAATATAATTGTTGATAACAATTATATTGGATATAAAAAATTAAAAAAAAATTATAAATATAAAAACAAATTAACTTTTGGTGTAAAAAAATCAATAGTTTATGGAAATATTATTCATTACGCTTTATCAAAAATAGTTTCATTAAAAAATGTAAATTTAAACGATGAAATTAACAACGCTATTGAATTCTCGAAAAAAAAGTTTTTTTTTGCAAATTTTAATTTGATTAACTCAAGATTAAGAAAAATGTTTAAATATAAAAATATTCTTAAATTATTTATGTATGATAAAGATAAAATTTACAATGAAAAAGAAATAGTTGATAGATTTGGGAATTCATTTATAGTTGATAAACTAATTTTTGATAAAAATAAAATTATTATAGTTGATTTTAAAAGTTCTAATTATAATATGATAAAAGATATTAAACAAGTAAAAAATTATGTTAATATTATGCTTAATATAAATTTGTTTTATAAATTTAAAATAATTGCATATATTGTCAATACGAAAAAATGTACTTGTAATTTGATATTATGATTATATATTATGTCAAAAAAAATTATAAATATAAATATTAATGAAGATATAATTGATATTGTTTCTGATTATGTTTTTAAATCTAAAAATAAAATTGCTTTAATATGTGGAGGTAAAAGGCCTTTTTTATTTTTTAAAAAAAAATTAGCAGAGAAATATAATAAATCTTTTTTTCCACCATATTTTTTTACACATAATGATTTTATTGATAAATTAATTTTTGATCATACTAATCTTAGAAAATCATCAACTCTAGAAATTGTGTTTATGTTGTATAAAATTATTAAAGATAAATTTCCACAACTTTTAAATGAAATTTCTTCATTTAAAAATTTTATTGAATGGGGGTTTGAAATTTTTTCTTTTATTGAACAATTGGATTTTGAAGATGTTCCAGAAAAAAGACTTAAATTTTTAAGTTTAAATGCTGAAATAGGATATGATGTTCCTGAATTTATAAATAAATTATTGAAAAATATTTTTGAAATAAGGAATATTTTTCATAATAATTTAGAAAAAACAAACAATACTACAGATGGTTATAATTTTTTAAAAGCATCTTATATATTTGATGAAAAATTTGTAGAAGATTTTGATGAAATAATTTTAGTTGCTCCATTTTATTTATATAAAACAGAATTAAAAATTTTCAAAAAAATTTATTCAATTGGGAAAATTACTATTTTTATTCAAGGAGATCCTAAAAAATATGAAACATTGAAAGAAATATATGCATTTTTTGGAGAACAAATTCCAATTATAAAAGATATAAAAAACAAATATAATTTGAATATATATTCTGTATATGATTCTCAGTCTCAAGGAGCTTTAATTAGGAATATAATTAGTTCTTATAAAAAAAAAGATTTAGATAAAACTATTATTGTTGTTCCAGATTCAAATGTTATTCAATCTATTGAATCTGAAATTTCTATGATTACAAATAATTATAATATTTCAGTAGGATATCCTATATGTAAAATACCTATATTAACAATGATTTTTTCAATTATAGATGCACAATTATTAAGAAAAAAAAATTTTTATAATAGTAAAAGTATAATAGCAATTTTTAATAATCAATTTTTTAAGAATATGATATTTTTTAATAAAAAAAATATATCTAAAATCATTTCTAACAATGTTGAAAAAATGTTAAATCAATATTCAAAAAACTGTTTAAGTGGTAAAATGTTTGTTTTGTTATCTGATATTATTTATAATAATAATTTAATTCATGAAATAGACAATACTTTAATTTATGAAGCTTATGAATATATTGATAATAAAAAAATAGTTAATATTTTAATAGAGATTTTTAATGATTTTTTTATTGTTTGGGAAAAAATAGATACTTTATTTAAATTATCTGAAATTTTATGTTTTTTTTTAAAAAAAATATATAAATTAAGTATTATTAAAAAATATCCATCAAATATTGAAGCTATTAAAATATTATATTCTATATCTGAAGAGATGAAAACTGGTAATATTTCAACAGAAAAAATGAACAATGATGAAATATTTTATATTTTTAAAAAAATGATAAATGATAAAAATATAGTTTTGCCTGGTTCTTCTGTTAAAGGATTACAAATTTTAGGTTTCTTGGAATCAAGAAATATTACTTTTGATAATGTTTTTATTGCTAATATGAATGATTCTGCAATACCTATGATGAAAAAAGATTATGCTCTTATTCCAAAAAATATAATGTATTCACTTGGAATTTATATAACAAAAAAAGATTATGAAATACAAAAATACCATTTTGATAGACTTGTTAGTTGTTCAAAAACTCTAAATTTAATTTTTTTAGATGATGACAAATATGAAAAGAGTAGATTTTTAGAAAAAATTATTTGGGATAACCAATTAAAAAATAAAGATTTGAATTCTATAAAAATAACAAAATTTATTGTGCCAAATTTTTTTGTAAATTTTAAAACAAAAAAAAAATTTTTGAAAACAAAAGATATAAAAAAATATCTTAAAAATATGTTCTACACATATACAAAAATAGATACGTATTTAAATTGTAAATTGAAGTTTTATTATAAATATGTTCTTAAAGTTTTTGAAACAAAACAAATATCAGATGATATTTTAAATCTTGATATAGGAATTTTTGTGCATAATTTTTTAATGGAAGTATTTCATGAAAAACTTGATAATGATAAAATAAAATCCTTAGATTTTAAAAAATTTTATTTTATGAAACTTAATGAAAAATTAAAGAAATCTGTTTTTTTTAATTTTAGAGAAGATTTTTTTATGATTAAAAAAATTTTGACATATAAAATGCAAAACATTTTGCATTATGAAAATTTAAGAACTTTTGAAACTATATATGCCTGTGAAAAAAAATATATTTCTAAAATTGAAACAAAATTGAAAGAAGAATATAATTTATGTTGCATAATTGATAGAATAGATATTATTAATAATACTTATACTATATTTGATTATAAGACTGGGTATGTAAATAATATTATTAATAAAAAATTTTTTGATATAATGAAACGCGATTATAAAAGGCAGAATATAAGAAAAGCAATAAATTCTTTGCAATTGCCATTATATAAATATGTTTTTGAAAAAAATACAGGATTTATTGCTTCTTGTGGTATTTATGATATAAAAAAAATAAAAATTGTTATGTTCCCAATGTTAAATGATATTTATAATGAATGTATTAATGTTTTGAAAACATTAATTTATGAAATAAACAATGAAGAATATTTTGAATTTTATGCTGATGATAGAATTAAATGTAGTATTTGTGAGTATTTTTATATGTGTAGATAATTGAATGTTTTATGTATTATTATTTATCTTATTTGAAAGATAATTTATGTAGTTTTTTGTATGTAATTGTATATTTTGGAGATTTATGAAGAAAGCACAAATCAATTCTGTATTAAATTTAGTACAGAAACCAGCAAGATATATAAATCATGAATTAAATTCTTATAATTTTAATGTTAAATATGATTTTTCAATAGTATTATGTTTTCCTGACATATATGAAATAGGAGCATCAAATTTAGGAATTGAAATTCTTTATCATTTAATTAATGAAAAAAGACTTGCACGTTGTGAAAGAGTATTTTCACCGGGTGTTGACATGGAAAATATTTTAAGAAAAAATAATTTAAATTTATTTTCTTTAGAAACAAAAACTGAGTTAAGAAAATTTGATATTTTAGGTTTTACAATACAATGTGAGTTAGTTGGGACTAATATAATAAATATTCTTGATTTATCAAATATACCAATTTTTTCTAAGGATAGAGGAAAATATGATCCAATAATAATTGCTGGCGGTCCTGCTTTAACAAATCCAGAACCATTTTGTGATTTTTTTGACATGTTTGTTATTGGTGATGGCGAAGATGTAATAGTTGAAATAATTAATATATGTAAGAAATCTAAAAGAGATGGTTGTACTAGAAGGGAAACATTAGAAAAATTATCATTTATTGATGGAGTATATATACCTTCTTTTTATGATGTAAAATATAATGATGATAACACAATAAAAGAAATTATACCGTTGTTCAAACATGCAAAAAGTATAATAAATAAAAAATGTAGCAATTTCGAATATATATATGCTCCAAAAACTAGGATAGTCCCTTTTATTAAAACTATTCATAATAGATTAAGTGTTGAAATTACAAGAGGTTGTTTAGGTAAGTGTCGCTTTTGTCAAGCTGCAAGATATTATAGTCCTTGGAGACAAAGATCTATAAAAAAAACAATTAGTTCTATAAAAAAAGGACTTGAATTGACAGGATTTGAAGAAATTTCTTTGTCTTCGCTTTCATGTAGTGATTATGAATTTTTAGATGATTTATTGATTAAGATAAATAATTTATGCAAAAAAACTAATTTTAATATTTCAATCCCATCTTTGAGATGTAATAAACGATCTCTAAAAATAATGGAACGTATAAATAATAAAAAAAAACCAACTCTTACATTTGCAATTGAAGCTGGTTCAAATAGATTGCGAAATGTTATAGGAAAATATCTTTCTGAAAAACAAATATTTGAAACAATATCTGCAGCGAAATTTATGGGATGGAAAGTTATAAAACTTTATTTTATGATAGGGCTTCCAACTGAAACTCATAATGATATAATTTGTATAGAAAAATTAATAAAAACTATGAAAAAACAATTAAATGGGTTAAATTTTACAATTACGATATCTCCTTTTATTCCAAAAGCACATACCGCTTTTCAATGGACAAAAATGGATAACATTAATGAAATTAACAAAAAAATTAGTTACTTATTAAAATCTCTTCCTGCAAATATCAAAATAAATAATCGTAAATCTAATATTGTAGAATCATTAATCGCAAGAGGAGACAGACGTTTGTCTAATATTATTTATAAGGCATGGATTAAAGGAGCAAGATTCGATCAATGGGATGATAAATTTAATTATGAAATATGGAATGATGTTTTTAATGAGAGTGAATTAGATTTTAATTTTTATCTATATAGAGATAGATTTTATAATGAGATATTACCTTGGGATCATTTGTATTTTGGAATGTCAAAGAAAAAATTATATGATGATTACATATTTGCTATAAATAAAAAAGAATCTGCAGTTAATAAAACTTTTATTTTTAATAATAATTTATGTGTTAAAAATATAAATAAAAAAAATTTTTATAACAAACAACCAGTTATGCGTTTAATATTTAAATTTTCAAAAAAAGGAATTATTAAATTTGTATCACATTTAGAACAAGTTGAAATTTTTAAAAGAATTTTTAGAATGTCTAATCTTCCTGTTGCATTTACATGTGGTTTTAATAGTAAAATTAAATTGTCTTATGGTCCACCATTACATTTAGGTCATGAAAGTTCTAGTGAATATTTTGAATTATATTTTATTAAAAAGATAGACATTAAAGATATAAAAAATAAACTTTTGAATCTGTTACCTCATGGGTTCAAACTTATAACTATTAATAGAATACCATTGTCTTTTCCTTCAATAGATACTTTAATAAATGTTGTTAAATATAAAATAAGGAATATAAATATAATTCAAAAAGACATTAATAGATTCATGTCCTATAAGAAAGTTTTAATAAAAAAAATAAAAAACAATAAAATTAATGAAATAAATATTATTCCTATAATAAAAAAAATTTATATTGAAAGTCAAATATTAAATTTACAACTTTGTTTTGAAAAAAATAAAAATATAAATCCTGAAATATTTTTAGAAAAAATATTTGAAATTAATAAAAAAAAATTTAATAAATATGAATATTTAATAGAAAGAGTAGGTATGTATATTGAAACAAAAAATGGAATAACTTATGAATTATAAAGATTAGAATAATCACTTAAGACAATATTGTTTGATTTTGGTACTGTCCCATGTTTAAAGGCTTCTAATAAAACCAATATATTATCATTGTTTGATAATTTAGATTTAATTTTAGAATTAACTAATGCTAATTCTATTCCATCTGGTTCTGTAAAATTTAATATTTTTTCTTTATTTAAAGTTTCTTTCATAAAATTTGTCCAAATTGGGCAAGCTAATGAACTACCTGTTACTCTATCACCTAAACTAATAGATCTGTCATCGTATCCGACCCATACACCTGCAACAATTTGAGGAGTATAACCTACAAACCATACATCTTTTGATTTATTTGTTGTCCCTGTTTTTGCAGCACATGGTCTTCCAAGATTTTTTGCACATTTTGCAGTTCCTTTTTCAACTGTATTTTTTAACATATTTGTAATAATAAAAGAAATCTGTTGTGACAATATTTCATCTTGTTCTGGTATTTTCTGTTCAATAATTTTATTATTTCTATCTACTATTTTTATTATTGCGTATGGAATTGATTTTATGCCACCAGATGCAAAAACAGAAAAAGCTGAAACAATTTCTTGTAAAATTATATCATTAGATCCAAGGGCTAATGAAAATGAATCTGTCATATCAGTTGTCAATCCAAGCTTTTTTGCAGTTTCTATTACATTCTTTGGTGTTATTTCCATAATTGTTTCAATAGCACATGTATTTATTGATAAAGCAAGAGCTGCTCCTAAAGCTATTTGTCCATTATATTTATTACTATAATTTTTAGGGATCCATATTTTTTTTGTGTCTGTTAAACTTTTTTCTGGTATAATTTCTGTTAGTGTTTTTAAGTCTGAAACATTTCTTGAAAATAAATTCCATGATTTACCATTATATAAGAATATCATTGGTTTATCATTAAGAATTGTTGCAGGAGTTAACCCGTACTCTATAGCTGAAAGATATAGTAGTGGTTTAAATATCGATCCAGCTTGTCTTTTTGCTTGTGTTGCTCTGTTAAATTGAGATTCTCTAAAATCACGTCCACCAACCATTGCTCTTATTGCTCCGTCAATTGGATCAATTGCTATTAATGCACATTGTACTTTTGTAAATGGTTTTTTGTTTTTTTCAAAAAAATTTTGTTTCATATTTTCATCAAATTTTGATAATATTTCTTCTACTGCTTTCTCAGCAGCTTTTTGTGCTTTAATGTCTAATGTTGTATAAATTGAAATACCTGACTTCATAATATCTGGTCCATATTTATTTTCAAGTGTCATTTTTATAAGTTCTATAAAATATAATCCATTTTTATAAGATGTTAAATTATTTGTTTCTATTATTTTAATATTTTCTTTTATTGCATTTTTTTTTTGTTTGTTTGTAATATATCCAAATTTTTTCATCTTTGATAATACTAAATTTCTTCTTTTAGTTGATTCATTTATATTTTTTAGTGGATTATAATAATTTGGTGATTTTGGAATTGCAGCAATTGTTGCACATTCAGAAATACTTAAATCTTGTACATTTTTATTAAAATACGTTTTTGCAGCTGCTTGTACTCCATATGCTCCATTACCAAAATAAATTTGATTCATATAAAGTTGTAAAATTTCTTTTTTTGAATAGTTTTTTTCGAGTTGTATAGTTAAAAAAGCTTCTTTTATTTTCCTAATTAATGTTTTTTTACGATTTAAAAATATTGTTTTTGTAAGTTGTTGAGATATTGTTGATCCACCTTCTGAAATTTTCCATGTTAATAATATTTTAATTAAAGCACGTGTGCTAGATTTTATTGAAATTCCCCAATGATTAAAAAAATTATTGTCTTCTATTGATATAAATGCTTTTTGCAATATATCTGGTATTTCATTTATTGATATGAACGAACGCTTTTCATCACAAATTTCTGCTATTAAGTTATTATTTTTATCATAAATTTTTGTTGATAAATTTGGTATATAATTCTCAAGTTGATGTATGTCCTGTAGATTATTTATAATTTTTTTTGAAAAATTTATAAATAAGCAAGTAATAAATACAACTATTATTGATGATATTAAAAAGATTTTTATTATTTTTAACATTATATTTTATATCTTTTGTTTTTATATTATAAATTAAATTATATTCTTTTTTGTTTTTTTATGTCAAATTTGATAATATTATAATTCATATGATGTAAAAAATGATTTATGGTATTTAATTATAATGAAAATGTCAGAGTACAATAAAACTATTTTAAACTTAATCAATAATATAAAAAACTTAACAAAAAAATATTTAATTACTGGTTTGATTGTTATAATACCGATATGGGTAACGTATTTTATTGTTTCTATAATTTTTGAATGGGCAAGCAGTTTTACTTTTTCTATTATAAGCAAATTTGTTAAAGATACATATTTAGCCAGAATTGTTATAAAATTATTGAGTTTTTTTGTATCTATTATGTGTGTTGTTATTTTTGGTTTTATTACAAACAGAGTTTTTGGTAAAAGTATCTTAAACTCTATTGAAAAATTTTTAAAAAAATTACCAATTTTGGGCATAGTATATTCATCAGCAAAACAGTTTATAAGTTTTATTTTTAGCAATAATGATAAAAAAAATTTTAAAAAAGTTATTTTTGTTCGCTATCCAAATGAATATACTTATAGTATTGCATTTTCTACTGGCAAGCAACTAATATGCAACAAAAATTATATATGTGCTTTTATGCCAACTACTCCAAATCCAACAACTGGATTTTTATTGTTGTTTGAAGAAAAAGATATTGTATATAGCGACTATACTATGGAACAAGCATTTAAATTTATAATATCAGCTGGAGTTATTAATATGAAAAACATTTCTAATAATAATTTAAAAATAAAGGAAGATTTTATTAATCATGAATAATTATAAAGCACCAAGAGGAACTCATGATATTTTTGGACAAGATGCTATAAATCTTTGGTTATTAGAACAGAAAGTTAGAAATATTTTTATGAAATATGGATTTTATGAAATGAAGACTCCTATGTTTGAAGATGCTTCTTTGTTTTCTCGTTCAATAGGAGATTTTACTGATGTAGTTGAAAAAGAAATGTACATATTTAAAGATAAAAAAAATAGAATTTTAGCATTACGACCTGAAGGAACAGCATCATTAGCTAGGGCTTTTATTGAACATAAATTTGATTCTTCTAAATCTTCATGCAAATTTTTTTACATTGGTGAAATGTTTAGATATGAAAGGCCTCAGTCTGGTAGATATAGAGAATTTAATCAAATAGGAGCTGAATATTATGGAAATGAATCTCCATCTGCTGATGTTGAACTTATTATGTTAGCAAAAAATTTAATGTATTCTGTTGGTATAAATGATATTGTTATTCATATAAATTCTTTGGGATGTGAAAATTGCAGAGGTGCATTTAGTAAAGTTTTACTAAAATATTTTAATTTTATTATGAAAAATAAAAACGTATCTCTTTGTGAAAATTGCATGAGCAGATTGGGGAAAAATCCTTTTAGACTTCTTGATTGTAAAATAGATTCTTGTAAATTTTCTAATATTCCTATTATATTAAATAGTTTATGTAATGTTTGCAATGATCATTTTAATTCTGTTATATCATTACTTGACAAGATAAAATGTAATTATGTTATTGATAATAAACTTGTAAGAGGACTAGATTATTATACAAAAACTATTTTTGAAATTTATATAAATTCTGATGTTTCTAATAATTATGCTATTGCTGCTGGTGGAAGATATGACAATCTTATTAAAGATATTGGAGGGAGAAAAACACCTGCAGTTGGGTTTGCTTTTGGAGTTGAAAGATTATTGCTTTATATTGAAAATAATTCATTTATTGATTTTGTTCATCCAAAAAAAATTTTTATAGCAGTTTCTGATCAAAAACTCTTTTACGAAGCTTTTAAATTTGCATTAAAAATAAGGAACAATGGATTTATTGGGAATAAAAATATTTCTGTTTTTGGTCCAATAGAAAATAAAAAATTAACAGATCAGTTGAAATTTGCCGATAAAATAGGTGTTTTAGAAACTATTATTTTTGCTGTTAATGAATTTAAAGATAAAAAAATTTTAGTAAAAAATATGAAAGAAAAAAAACAAAAAACAATTTTAATTGATAATGTTTGAGTTTTTAATGTTTTATTTTAGTAACATCAATGCTGATTTTAATCTTTTTATACCTTCAGATATTATTGGAATGGATGTTGCAAAAGACAATCTTATATGTTTATTTGCACCAAAAGCTGATCCTGGTATAACAGCAATATTCGCTGTGTCAAGCAAATAATTTGATAAATCAATATCATTTTTTATTTTATTACCATTGAATGATTTATTAATAAAATTTACGATATTAGGAAATACATAAAACGATCCATTTGGTTTTTTACATGATATTCCACTTATCTTTGATAATTCTTTGAATATATAATTTCTTCGTTTTTCAAATTCCTGTACCATATGTTTTACATATTCTTGAGTTCCACTTAAAGCTTCAGATGAAGCTTTAATTGAAATTGATGATACACATGTAGTTGATTGACTTTGTATTTTTGCCATAGCTGCGATTATATCTCTATGACCAGCAGTATATCCTAACCTCCAACCAGTCATTGAATAAGTTTTCGAAACTCCATTTACTATAAGTGTTTTATCTTTAATATTTTGATCTATATTTAAAATTGATATAAATTTATTATTATCATATATAATTCTTTCATATATATCATCTGATATAACAAAAATATTGTACTTTTTACATATTTTAACAATAATTTTAAGTTCTTCAGTAGAATAAGTCATTCCTGTTGGATTTGATGGAGAATTTATTATAATTGCTTTTGTATTCTTTGTTATTTTTTTTTCTATATCATCATTATTTATTTTAAAATTATTTTTGTCTGTTGTTTCTATTATAACTGGAATTCCTCCAGAAAGAACAATAATATCTATATATGATACCCAATATGGTGCAAATACTATAACCTCATCCCCAACATTTATTATTGATTGAAAAATATTGTAAATAGAATGCTTTGCTCCATTTGATATTATAATTTCATTTTCTTTATATAAAATTGAATTATCTTTTTTAAATTTATTTATTATTGCTTTTTTTATCTCTGATGTCCCAGTTACAGGACAATATTTAGTAAATCCATTTTTTATTGATGATATAGCGTAGTCTTTAATGTTTTTTGGAGTATCAAAATCTGGTTCACCTATACAAAAATTTATTATATCTATACCTCTTTGTTTAAGTTCTTTAGCTTTACTATTAATTGCTAAAGTTGGTGATTCTTTTATTGATTTTACTCTTTCTGATATGTTCATAAAACACGTTCCATTATAAAATATATAAAACAATGACAAAAAAACGAATTTGACAAATATTTACAATTCATGTAGATTATACAAATCGGAAAGGAGTATGTCAATGTATACATATGCTGTAATTAAAACTGGTGGGAAACAGTATGTTGTTTATAAAGGTATGAAATTGGTAGTTGAAAAGATTAATATTATTGAAAATAAACAAGAAATTATAATTAATGATGTACTTTTGCTTTTTAATAATGATGAAACAATTATTGGTAATCCTACTATTAAAGGTGCTACTGTTATTGCGAAAATTGTTTCTCAAAAAAGGGCAAAAAAAGTTTTGGTATTTAAAAAAAAACCTAAAAAAGGATATAAAAAATTAATTGGTCATAGACAATATTTGACTGAACTTGAAATCATTAAAATTGTTAATTAAATTAAAAAGTATTTATAAATATATTTTGCAGTAATTTAAATAATATTTATTGGGAGATATAAATGGCTCATGTTAAAGCTCAGGGATCGTCTAGTAATGGCCGTGATTCTAATGGACAAAGATTAGGTGTCAAAATATATGGAGATCAATTTGCTGTTGCTGGTTCAATAATAGTTAGGCAAAGAGGAACAAAATATCATCCTGGAATTAACGTAGGTATTGGTAAAGATGATACTATTTTTGCAAAAATTTCTGGTGTTGTAAAATTTATTAGAAAATCAAAAAATAGATGCTATATTAATATAATAAATATAAAATAATTTTATTTGGAAAAAAATTATTATGTCTATAGATAGATATAAATTATATCTTACTGCTGGTAAAGGTGGGGATGGATGTATATCCTTTAGAAGAGAGAGATATATCTCATCTGGTGGTCCAGATGGTGGGAATGGTGGGAGTGGTGGTAGTATATATTTTGAAGTTGTCGATTTAAAAAATTACAATTTTTTAGATATTAAGTATAAATCTAAGTTTAAAGCAGAAGATGGTTCAAGGGGGTTTTCTTAACAAGAAAACAGGAAAATCAGGACATGATATAAATATAAAACTTCCATTTGGAACTATTATCTTTAAAAACAATAAAATTTTTACAGAATTAAAAAAAATAGGTGATAAAGTTTTGATTGTTAAAGGTGGTAGAGGTGGTAGAGGAAATTATTCTTTTAAAACAAAAAATAATACTGTACCTAGAATTTCAGAAAATGGTCAAAGAGGTGAATTTGCTATCATTGATCTTGAACCACACTTTATAGCTGATGTTGGTCTTATCGGATTGCCTAATGCTGGTAAATCTACTCTTTTAGCAAAAATATCTAATGCAAATCCAAAAATTGCTGAATATCCTTTTACAACTTTAGTTCCTAACTTAGGTACTGTTGATTATATGAATAAACGGTTTATTGTTGCTGATATACCTGGTATAATTAAAGATGCACATATTGGCAAAGGGCTTGGATTTGATTTTTTAAGGTATATAAAAAGAACAAAAGTTCTTGTTTATGTTATTGATTCTAATTGTTCAATTAGCGATATTTATAATAATTACATGATTGTTAATAATGAATTGAAGAAATATTCTGATTGTTTTGAAAAAAAGAAAAAAATAATTGTTTTAAATAAAATAGATTTATATAGTATAAAAAAGCGTATAAAATTGATAAAAAAATATTTTCGTTACGAAAAAATAATAAAAATTTCATCAATTAATGGATATGGTATCAATAATTTACTTAATGAAATATTAAAAAAACTAAATAAATATACTGAATGTTTTGATTATAATGTTTCTAATTTTGATGTTAAAGAATATATTTATGAACAAGAATTCAATGTTGATATTGACAAAAATGGAATTTTTATTGTAACTGGACAAAAAATTGAAACAATTACAGAAATGACAAATTTTAATGAACATGAATCATTGAAACGATATCAAAATATTTTAAAAAAAATTGGATTGGATTTAGAATTAAAAAAAAAAGGTATTAAAATTGGAGATACTGTTAAAATATGTAATTACGAGTTTATATTTGAAGAATAAAAAATAATATTGATTGCAATAAATTTGTTTAAATAGTAGTATATGTAATGTTATGTTTTTTAGGTTATAAAGATGAATAATATAATTAATAAAGTATATTTTGATAATCAATCAAATACTGTTCTTGATAAAAGAGTTTTTGATGTAATGATACCATTCTTTAATAATTATTTTTGGAATTCTCAAAGCATCCATTCACTTGGAAGTTTTATAAAAAAATCTATTGAAATTTCAAGACAACAAATTTCATGTTTTTTAAATGCTAATTCTAGTAAAATTATTTTTACATCATGCGCTACTGAATCTAATAATTTAATAATAAAGGGTGTTGCAAATGTTATGAAAAATAAGGGGAAACATGTTATTATTTCTAAAATTGAACATTTTTCAATCTTAAATTCACTTATTGGATTAGATGTTACATATATATCTGTTGATAAGTATGGTTTTGTTAATGAAGATGAACTTAAAAAAGCTATTAGAAAGGATACTATTTTAGTATCAATACAATATGCAAATCCAGAGATTGGTGTAATTCAAGATATAAAAAAACTTTGTTCTATTGTTAAAAACAATGATATAAATAATTCTGTTATTTTTCATACAGATGCTGTTAGTGCTTGTGGTATGGTTGATATTAATTTTGATGATTTAAATATTGATGCTTTAACTATTTCATCATCAGTTATACATGGGCCTGTTGGTGTAGCTGCTTTGTGTTTAAAAAAAAATATATGTGTTATGCCAGAAATCAATGGAGGTAGTCAAGAGTACAATATTCGTTCTGGTACAGAAAATGTCCCAGCAATCATTGGGTTTGGTAAAATTTGTGAACTTTTAAGTGATGAAATTGAAGAAAATTGTTACAATATTAAAAAAATGAGAGATTTGCTTTTTGATGAAATTTTTGAAAAAATAAAGTATGTTTATTTGAATGGTCCTGCCAAGGAAAAACGTTTGTGTTGTAATGTTAATTTTTCAATAGAATTTATCGAAGGGGAATCTTTAGTATTGTCTTTGGATTTAAATGATATTATAGTATCTACTGGATCGTCATGTGCTAATAAAAGTCTTAAAATTTCACATGTTTTGGATGCAATAAATGTGAATACTACGCTTGCGCAAGGATCTATTGTTTTTAGTTTGTCAAAATTTAATACTATTAAAGAAATAAACTATACATTAGATATATTACCAATTATTGTTAAAAAATTAAGAGATGCTTCGCCATTATATTCTTATTTTGTAAAAAATTGCAAAAGAAAAAATTGATATATAAAATGATATTTTATGTTTTATTATTGGTTTATTTAAAGGGGTGAATAATGGAGTATTATTCTGAAAAGGTTATGGATCATTTTTCAAATCCTAGGAATGTTGGAGAAATAGATGATGCTGATGGGATTGGAGAGATAGGGAATCCTATTTGTGGTGATATGATGGTTTTTTATATTAAAGTTAAAAATGATAGAATAGAAAATGTTAAATTTAAAACTTTTGGTTGTGGAGCTGCTATTGCAGTTTCATCTGTTGTTTCGGAAATGGCGATTGGAAAAACATTAAATGAAGCTATGGAACTTAATAATGATGATGTAGCTAAAGAGCTTGATGGTCTTCCAAAAAATAAAATGCATTGTTCAAATTTAGGAACTAATGCACTACATAGAGCTATTGAAAATTATATTATGAAGAAAAAAAGTGAATAGACATTTTTATCGTGTTTTAATGTGTGAATATAATTTTTTAGAGGAGTATTATTATGACATCAGTAAAAAAAACTGAAACAGAAAAAAATTTATTAAAGTCATTTATTGGAGAATCGTGTGCTAGTATGAAATACACTTTATTTTCTTCTATAGCAAAAAAAGATGGATTTGAACAAATTTCATCTGTATTTACTGAAACTGCTGGTAATGAAAAAGAACATGCGAAAAGGTTTTATAGTTTTTTAGATGAAGGGAGTATTGAAATTAAAAACATTTTTGATGTTGATACAATTGGCTCTACTATTGATAATTTAAAAACTGCGGCAATTGGTGAAAATATTGAATATACTAAAATCTATCCAATTATGGCTACTATTGCTGACAAGGAAGGATTTCATGATATTGCAAAATGTTTTAGAAAAATTGCTGTTGTTGAACAATATCATGAATCAGTATATTTAAAACTTATAAAAAGAATTGAAACAGGATTTTTTAAAAATAAAGATATTGTAAAATGGAAATGTCGAAATTGTGGATATGTATATGAAAGTCAGAATGCTTTTGAAATATGCCCAGTATGTCTACATAATATATCATACATGGAAAAATTACAATAAAAAATTGTTTTATATTATTATTTCTGGGAATATATGAAGCAGTATATATTGGATCTTAATATTAAAGAATTAGAAACTAAAATTAAGACTCATATTGATTGTAAATATAGATTAATTCAAATTGTTGAGTGGATTTATAATAAAAAAGTTGATTCTTTTGAAAAGTTTAAGAATATTCCTGTTGGAATAAGAAAAAATCTTAGTAATAATTTTTTTTTGAGATCATTAATAATAAAAAATAAAAAACGATATTTAGTTGAAAGAAAAATTAAGTATATATTTTATTCATCGTTTGGTGGATGTTTTTCTTCAATTTTTTCGTTTATTAAAAATAAAAATTTTATATATTTGTCATCTCAAATTGGATGTTCAGAAAAATGTTTTTTTTGTTTTAAAAAAAAAAAAACATATGAAAGACATTTGAGAAATGGTGAAATAATAGAACAAATTTTACAAGTTGAGAATGATACAAATAAAAAGATTACAGATATTTCGATTTGTGTTGGTGAAAAAATAATTAATTTTACTAATATTATTAGTTTATTACATTCAATATTATCAAACAAAGAATTAGGAATTAGTGGGAAACGAATAATACTTTCAACAGTTTTTAATATTCAATTTATTAAAAAACTTATGAGTTATAATTTTCGTGTTAAATTTTCAATAGATTTATATGGTACTGATGATAAACAAATAAAAAAAATAATTTCAAAAGATTTTATTTTTAAAATAGAAGATTCATTTAATATATGCAAACGTTACATTAATAAAACAGGATCTATATTAATAATAAATTATTTTATTTTGGAAAATATAAATGATTCTGTAATTGATGCACGGAAATTGTCAAAATTATTGAAACGTTGTGGTCTTATAAATTTGAATGTTAAAATTAATTTAATTGTTTTAGATAATTATTTAAATTCAAAATTTAAATCATCGAATGAAAAAACTATTGAAAAATTTATTAAAATACTGAGATTTAATAAAATTAATGTTAGTGTTAAATCATTTAATTTTATGTATTAATTAAATATTTTGTAAAAATAATAATAGGATTGCAAAATCGATATGAATTCTCGTAGATATTCAAGAGAATGTTCTCTTCAGATGTTATATGTTGTTGATAATTGCAATGAATCAACTAAAACTGTATGTGATGCTTTTATAAAAAAAATGCCTAAAAATGACATTTATAAAAAATTTACAATGGATTTGTTTTTCGGTGTGTGCAACAAAAAAAAATATATAGATTCAATAATTAAAAAATATACAAAAAATTGGGATATTGAAAGAATGGTAGTTATTGATAGAAATATTATACGTATTGCTATTTATGAAATTATATTTTTTAATTTTACTCCAATTAATGTAATAATAAATGAGGCAATAGAAATCTCAAAGAAATATTCAACAAAAGATTCTCGTAAATTTATAAATGGAATTTTAGATAAAGTCAAGATTATAAGGGTAAAAGATAATTTAGAATAAAATTTAATTATCTTTAAGTTTTATTATGAATAATATTTTTTTGTTAAAAAAAATCAAAGATCGTATTAATTTTTTAAGAAAAGAGATTATAAAACATGATTATTTTTATTACAATGAAAATAATCCAAAAATATCTGATAAAGAATATGATGATTTTGTTAAAGAACTCAAAAATTTAGAAGCAGAAAATCCAAATTTTAATTTATATGATTCTCCATCTCACAAAGTGTCTGGTTCTTTGTCTTCTAATTTTAGGCATATTAAACATTTTTCTAATATGCTTTCGTTAGATAATACCTATTCTTATACTGAAATTATGGAATGGCACAAAAAAATTTCAAAAAAAATTTTTAATAAAAATATTGAATTTATCATTGAACCAAAAATTGATGGATTAAGTGCTAATTTGATTTATGTAGATGGAACTTTGATTTCTGGATCTACTCGTGGTGATGGATTAATTGGTGAAGATGTAACTGAAAACATAAAAACTATAAAAAGTATTCCATATAAATTAGCAACAGATAGTTTTTCAAATTTTTTTGAATTACGAGGGGAAGTGTATATAAACAAAAAAAATTTTAAAGAATTGAATAATAATATAATTAAACATGGTCATAAAAAATTTGTAAATTCAAGAAATGCTGCTTCTGGTTCATTAAGACAGAAAAATAAAAATATTACTGCTAGTAGAAAACTCGATTTTTTTGTACATTCTATTGGTTTTTCTGAAAACAATAATATTATAAATCAATTTGATTTTTTACAATTATGCAAAAAACATGGATTTAAAATACAAGAAGATTTTAAAATTTGTTCTTCATTAAAAGAAATATATGAATATGTGAATATTATTTTTAACAAAAGAGATTTTTTTGTTTATGAAATAGATGGACTTGTAATTAAAGTAAATGATTTTAAACTACAAAATGAAATTGGATGTACAAATAAGAGTCCTAGGTGGGCAATTGCTTTTAAGTTCCCAGCTAAACAAGCAACTACAATTATAAAAAAAATTGAAGTACATGTTGGACGAACTGGAAGAATAACTCCTTTAGCAATTTTAGAACCTGTGTTTGTTTCTGGAGTTACTATATCTAATGCAACATTGCATAACTTTGATGAAATAAAACGTTTAAATATAAATGAAGGTGATACAGTTTTAATAGAACGAGCTGGAGATGTAATACCTAAAATTGTTAAGGTTATAAAAAAAAAAAAGAAAAATTTTTTTAATGTTCCACATTTTTGTCCTTCTTGTAATTCTATTATTTTAAAAGAAACTATTGATAAAGTAACATATAGATGTATCAATTATAGATGTAAAGAACAATTTAAAAATCGTTTAATACATTTTGCAAGCAGAGATTCTATGGATATTTTTGGTTTTGGAGAAGTTGTAATAGATCAATTATTAGAAAGAAATAAAATAAAGTTAATATCTGATATTTATAGTTTGACTTTTAATGATTTTATTGAATTAAATTTATTTGGTAAAAAAAAAACAAATAATATCTTAAAATCAATTTTGTTTAGTAAAAAAAAACCATTAAACAGATTATTGTTTGCTTTAGGTATAAAACATCTGGGTAAAGAAAAATCTAAAATTATCGCAAAAAAATTTAAAAACATAAAAGCACTTATTAATGCAACTTCATCTGATTTTATTAAAATTCCAGAAATAGGTAATAAATTATGTACATCATTAAAGATGTTTTTTGAGAGCAAATATAATCTTAATATTATTAATTATTTGATAAAATTTGGGGTCAATATTGAAGAAAGTGTTTTACAAATTGATAATGGATTTTTTAAAAACAAGACATTCGTATTTACAGGTAAATTGTTAAATTATAAAAGAAAACAAATTTATGAAATTATAGAATCTTTTGGTGGAATAATTAGTGAATATATAAACAATAGAGTTGACTATATTATTGTTGGGTCTAATCCTGGTTTTAAACTTAGTAAAGCAAAAATATTTAATATAGAAATTATTGATGAAAAAAAATTAGAATCTATTTTAATTAGTTAAATTTATTTTATATATTATTTTTGTTTTTTCGTTAAAAATGATAATATTATACTAATATGTTAATTTATTTGATTGTTTTAATAGAATTTTATTTTTAATGAATATATTTTTTATAAATATAAAATAATAAAATGGAGTTTATAAAAAACATGAGTACATCAATTATTTGTACAATAGGACCATCAATACGTTCTAATAAGATTTTAGAAAATTTATCAAATAACAATGTTAGTATAATTAGAATAAATTTTTCTCATGGTACTTTCGAAAATCATAAAAATGATATAAATTTAATTAAAAAGTTTAATAAAGTTTACAAAAAAAATATAAAAATACTTGTTGATCTTGAAGGTCATAGAATAAGAGTTTGTAATATTGAAAATAATGAAGTTTTTTTAAAAAAAGGACAAATGTTAATTATTACAAATAAAGAAAATATTGGTAATAATAAAATTATTCAAATAGATTACAATAATTCTCTTATTGATATAAAAAAAAATACAAATATTTTTATTGATGATGGAAATTTAATTTTAAAAGTTTTGTCATCAAGTGATAGTGAGTTAATTACAGAAGTTCAAACAGATTATATATTAAAAACACATAAAGGAGTTAATATTCCAAGTGTTAACTTAAAATTTGACAAATTAGAAGACAAAGAACGCAAAGCTATTTTATTTGCTTTAGAAAATGATGTTGATTTCATAGCTAATTCTTTTGTTAGAAATGTTGATGATATAAATCCAATTATAGATATCTTAAAATTTTACAAAAATAAAAAGTGTAAATTAATTTCAAAAATTGAAGATATTTTTGGAATAAATAACATAGATGATATAATTGATATTTCAGATGGAATAATGATAGCTAGGGGTGATATGGGTGTTTGTATTCCTTTATGGCATGTTCCAATAGTACAAAAAATTATTATTAAAAAGTGCAAAAATTATGGTAAATTTGTTATTACTGCTACTCAAATGCTTGAAAGTATGATAAAAAATCAAAATCCAACAAGAGCTGAAATTAGTGATATTGCAAATGCTGTTCTTGATGGAACAGATTATACAATGCTTTCTGCAGAATCTTCAGTAGGTAAATATCCAGAAAAATCTGTAGAAATTATGAATAATGTAATAAAATATATTGAAAACAATAAATATAAACTTGAATTAGATTATAACATGAAAATAGTTTTATAAAAACATAGTATTTATTTTTAATAATATATAAAATTACTTTAATTGGTTAACTTATGATTATTTATTTGGTTATAACTGTATTTTTTTCAATGATTGGATCTCTTATAGTTTTAAAATTTCATAAGTGGTCTGAAAGAAATTCTTTTTTAATAATAAATTTTGTAGCAGGAATAATGCTTTCTTTGGCTTTTATTCATTTAATACCAGAAGGCTTTGAATTTAATCAAAAAATAATGTTATGGGTTCTTTGTGGCTTTTTATTTATGTTTTTGTTACAATTCATTGTTTTAATTCCTTGTCATGTATATAATAACTCTAAGTGCACTACAGGTAACATAACGTTATCAATATTTTTTGGTTTATTATTACATTCGTTTATAGATGGATTAATTATCGCAATTGGATTTGAAGCTGGGTTTAATTTAGGAATTATTACAACAGTTTGTATTATGGCACATAAATTGCCAGACGGTATAACAGTAGCAGGTATTTTATTGCATAAAGGTGCATCTAAAATAAAAATTTTTGTTTTATCTCTTCTTATAGCACTTTTTACTCCAGTTGGAGCAATATCTGGAATAATTTTGTTTAAAAATATATCTTTGTCTAGTATTGGAAGCATGTTAGGAATAACAGCAGGATCTTTTATATTTATAGCAGCTTCTGATTTGATACCAGAAACGTATAAATCAAATAAAAAAGCAATTACATCAATAATGTTATTTATTGGAGTTATTACTGTCATCATTATAACAAAATTTATTTTTGTTTAAAAATGGTTAAACATTTTTTAAACTTAACAACTCACTTATAGTAACTATCTTATATCCGCTTTCAATTATTTCATCAATAAATTTTTCTAAAAACATTAAAACATTATTATTTTTAGATACATCATGCATTAAAAAAATTGATCCATTTTTTATGGCTCTTTTGTATTCATCATGAATTTTGTTTATATCCATTTGTTTCCAATCAATACCAAATGTCCAATTTATTACATGATAATTATACTTTTTTGCTATTTTTATTGCATCTTGTTTAGAATATCCATATGGGAATCTTACTAAAAAAGTTTTTATATTTAAAATATCTTTTATTACTTTTTCTGTTGACAAAATTTCATTTTCTATTATAGTTATTTTATTTTCTTTATTGTAATTGTAAAAATTAATATGTTTATAAGTATGATTTGCAATTTCATGGCCATCATCAAAAACTTTTTTTATTATTTTTGAATTGTTTTTTATATTACATCCAAGCATAAAAAAAGTAGCTTTAACTTTTTTTTTTTTTAAAATTTCTAAAATTTTTAATGTATTTTCTCCAGGTCCATCGTCAAAAGTTAAAGATATTTTTTTAATATTTTGTGGTCCTGAAGCATAAAAATTATTTGCTTGTAAGTAACATGTATGAATACAAGAAACAACAAAAAATAAAATTATTTTTTTTATTATTTTTTCCATAATATAATGTTTGATAATAATGTTAAAACAAATGTATTGATTATTTGCATCCAAAAATTGTCATTAGGTTTACACAAAAACATTTCTATTATAACTGCTGTGATTGCTCCAATTAATGAAAATTTGAAATTAAAAAAATAAAATCCAATAATAAAGCATATAATGAAACATGACAAACTTCCTTCTAAACTTTTTTTTTTAAATATTTTATGCTTCCCAATGAATACTCCAATCAATGCTGCTGAAGCATCTCCAAATATAAAATATAAAAAACTAACAATAATTATGTGCTTATTATTAAACAACAGAATTGTAATAAATGAACCCAACAACGTCCATATCAATCCACTAAATTTATTGATTTCATTAAATCTATAAAATCCATCAATTTTTTTTAAAAAATTATTAATATTTTTTGATTTTAGTCTAATATTTTCAAAAACAATTACTATAAAAATTACAATAGCTAATCCAATAAGTGTTATTATTTTATCATAATATATATAACAAATAACATATATAATTGATAATAAATGAACAAATTTTCTTTTTATTTCATTTTTTTGAATTTTATTCATATTTGCAAAATATTATATTTATTGTTTAATTTTCATACTTGTAAATGATCTAATAACAAATATTATTGAAATTAAAAAAAATATTATTCCAAATATTATATTTATTAATTGATTTTTTTTTAAGATAAACATAGATAATTCTAATGATAACAGTCCAAATAAAGTTGTGAATTTAATTATAGGATTCATTGAAACAGAAGAAGTATCTTTAAATGGATCTCCAACAGTATCTCCGATAACAACTGATTTATGAAGATCAGTCCCTTTTTCGTTTAAGTTAATTTCCACATATTTTTTTGCATTATCCCACGCTCCACCTGCATTTACCATAAATATTGATTGGAATAATCCAAACATAGCTATAGATATTAAATATCCAACAAAAAAATACGGTTCAATAAATGAAAAAGATAATGTTGTAAAAAATATAACCATGAATAAATTTATCATTCCTTTTTGTGCATATTTAGTACATATTTCTACAACTTTTTTTGAATTTTCTACTGAAGCTTTTTTGAAGGTTCCTTTTAGATTTATATTATTTTTTATAAATTCTATTGCTTTATATGCTCCGCTAGAAACAGCATGATTTGAAGCACCTGAAAACCAATAAATTATAGCTCCACCTGAAATTAGTCCAAACAAAAAAGGAGGATAAAGCAATGATATATTGTTTATACCAGTTGTCAATCTGTTAGTTAACATAACAATTATTGCGAAAATCATTGTAGTTGAACCTACAATTGCTGTACCTATAAGAACTGGCTTTGATGTTGCTTTGAAAGTATTTCCTGCACTATCATTTAATCCTAGTATCAATTTAGCTTTTTTAAAATTTGGTATAAAATGAAACTCATTTTCAATTTCTTTATTGATATTTTCTATATTTTCAATCAATGATAATTCATATACTGATTGTGCGTTATCAGCAACAGGGCCATATGAATCAACAGCTATAGTTACAGGCCCCATAGTTAGGAATCCAAATGCTACTAATCCAAATGAAAAAATAGATGGAGATATCATGATTTTCTCTAATCCTGTTAAACTTATGAAGTACGCAAAACACATTAGTAGTATTATTATTATCCCCATACAATATGAACTAAAATTTCCTGCTGTTATACCAGAAAGAATATTTAATGATGCTCCACCATGTTTTGAAGAGGTAACTATATTTTGAACGAAATTACTTTTTACAGATGTGAATATTTTTACTATTTCTGGTATAATTGCTCCCGCAATTGTACCACAACTTACTATTAATGAAAGTTTTATCCAAATTTTTGAATCATATCCTAAATCACCTATTATAATTTTAGTTATTATAAAAATAAAAATTATGGAAGTAAAAGATGTAATCCATATTAAAGATGTTAAAGAATTTTCAAAATTTATTTTTTTAAAAAATTTATATTTTATTTTTATTATTATATGATTTATAATGTATGATAATGTACTTGAAAATAACATTATTAAACGCATTGAAAATATCCAAACTAATAATTTTATTTGTAACGTTGCATTGTTTACTGCAAGTATTATAAATGTTATTAATGCAACACCTGTAACTCCATAAGTTTCAAATCCATCTGCAGTTGGTCCAATTGAATCACCTGCATTGTCTCCTGCGCAATCTGCAATAACACCTGGATTTCTAGCATCATCCTCTCCAATATTAAATATGATTTTCATTAAATCTGATCCAATATCTGCGATTTTTGTAAAAATTCCACCAGCTATTCTAAGGACTGAAGCTGATAAAGATTCTCCAATAGCAAACCCTATTAAACACTGTCCAGATAATGTTTGTGGTATGAAAATAAGTATATTTAACATCATAAATAATTCTATACTTATTACAAGCATCCCAATACTTATACCAGCTTTTAGTGGTATTTCATGTACAGAAAATGAATTGCCAGTAAGACTTGCAAAAGCTGTTCTTGAATTTGCAAAATTATTTATTTTTATTCCAAACCATGATACGAAATAACTTCCTAAGATGCCTACAATACTACAGATTGAAATTGTTAAAACTTTAGTTGTTGTTAAATGTTCAAAAAAACCAAAATATATTGATATAACTATTATTACAAATGATTCAAGTAATAATATAAACTTTCCTTGTGATATAAGGTATGTTTTGCATGTTTCATAAATTAATTCTGAAATATCTTTCATTGATTTATGAACAGGCAGTTTTTTTATGTAATAAAAATGATATATTCCAAATAAAAAACCAAAAACACATATAAATAAACCAAATATTAATAAAGTTTCACCATTTATCGTATTTTTTAAAAAATTTATTGAATTAAGTTTTGGAATTATTAAATTTGTTTCATTTGCAAGTAAAAAATTTTGTGATACTAATAATAAATATGAAGTAAATATAATTTTTTTAATTGTAAAAAAAGACCTAAACATTAACATTCCCCTTTTGATTAAATTATATTATCAATATGTTATGTTGTTGACATAGTGCGATTCATAATGTATTTTTATTGTAAATTATTCAAAAACTTCTATATAACTTGAAACGTATCTTTATACATTACATATGGAATTTAGCAAATTATTTTAATTTAAGCAATTTATATTCTTTTTATTTTATCAGTAAAATAATGTTATATTTGAAGTTAAAAATGTT
Organism: Endomicrobium sp.; assembly: GCA_031263865.1. Taxonomy (GTDB): domain Bacteria; phylum Elusimicrobiota; class Endomicrobiia; order Endomicrobiales; family Endomicrobiaceae; genus Endomicrobiellum. Next base: position 7,422 of record JAISEY010000003.1, on the reverse strand, counting down.
TGTAAAAGAATATTTTATGTGATAAAATCAATTTGTAGGTTTTATTTTTACTAAAATTTGGTAAATGTATATGAACGAACAACCATTCAAAATAAGATTAAAATTTTTAGATTTTTTTATCAATAATGGATATACATTTGTTGAATCTGCTTCTCTTGTTCCAAAAAATGATGATACTATTTTATTTACTTCTGCTGGAATGGTACAATTCAAACAATATTTTTTGAATTGTGATAACAAATTAAAAAAAGCAACAAGTTGTCAAAAATGTTTAAGAACATCTGATATAGAATCTGTTGGTTTTACTGATAGACATCTTACATTTTTTGAGATGTTAGGAAATTTTTCATTTGACAATTGTTCTAAGGAACAATCCATTATGTTAGCATGGACTTTCTTAACAGATGTTATGTTATTACAAAAAAAAAGATTTTATGTTACTGTTCATGAAGATGATTATGAAACAAATATGATATGGAAAAAATTTATTCCTGATGATAAAATTATAAGAATGGATAGTAAAACGAACTTTTGGGATATGGGTACTACGGGTCCTTGTGGACCTTGTTCAGAAATATTTATAGATACTGGATTTGAAACTAATTGTAAAAAAGATAAATGTGGTCCTATATGTGATTGTGGAAGATATATTGAATTATGGAATCTTGTTTTTACACAATATGACAAACAAATAGATGGATCTTTGAAAACATTGTCACATGGGAATATAGATACAGGTATTGGATTTGAGAGACTTGTTTCTGTTGTTAGTAATAAGAAACTTTTTGATACAAGTTTATTTTTTCCGATAATAGAAAATATAAAAAATACTTTAAATTTACAAGGCAAATATAATATATATAGATTGAAAATTATTGCTGACCACTTAAGAGCAATAATTTTTTTAATTTCAGATGGTGTATTACCTTCAAATGAAAGCAGAGGATATGTTTTAAGAAAACTTTTAAGAAGAATATCTGTACAATTAAAATTTTTTGAATGTAAAAATGTTATTATCTATAAATTTATTCCAACTGTTATAGAAACTCAAAAATTAATCCATCCTGAACTCTTATTAAAGATTGATTATTTTGAATCAATTGTTAATATTGAGGAAAAAAAATTTTTAGAAACTCTTAACATTGGATATAAGATGATATATAAAATTATAGATAATTGTAAACTAAAAAATATGAATATGATTGATCGTGAAACTATTTTTAAACTTTATGATACTTATGGTTTCCCAAATGATTTATCAGAAGAAATTATTCGTGAAAATGGATTAGCTATTGATAAAACAGATTTTACTGATGCAAAAAAACATTTAAAAAAACATGATATGTTTTTTAATATACATAATTTAGAAAGTAATATTTATTTCAAAGTTTCTGAAAAAATAAAAAATACAACTTTTGTAGGTTACAACAACTATACTAATATTGCTAAAGTTTTGGCTTTGTTTAAAAATTGTGAAAAAGTTGATCAATTGTTTTTTGGCGATGAAAAAACAGAAATTATTATTTCAAAAACATCATTTTATTCACAATCAGGAGGGCAAATTTCTGATGTAGGAGAAATAAGGAACGGTTTGTTTGAATGTGTAGTAAAAGATGTTTTTGTTTTAAATAATTGTTTTGTACATAAAATAAAAATTTTAAAAGGATCAATAAAAGTTAATGATTATGTTCATACATTCATTGATATAGAAAAAAGAAAACAAATTGAAAGATATCATACTGCTGTTCATATTTTACATCAAACTCTCCGTGAAATGTTTGGCAAACATGTAATACAATCTGGATCATTAATTACAAATGAAAAGGCAAGATTCGATTTTACGAATAATTTTGCAATTAAGAAATATGATTTAACAAGAATAGAGAAAAAAATTAACTCTATTATAATGAATAATTTTAAAATATTAACTAAAACAATGACAATAAAAGATGCTATTAATATTGGGGCAGTTGCATTATTTGAAAATAAATATAATGACTTAGTAAGAGTTGTTTTTATAAAATGTGGAAATAGAAATTATTCAGTTGAATTATGTTGTGGAACACATGTAGAAAATACAGGAGAAATTGGTTTATTTAAGATCATTTCAGAATCTTCAATTTCTTCGTGTATAAGAAGAATAGAATTTTTAGTTGGCACTTCTGTGCAAAATAAAATTTTAAATGATGAAATATGTATTTCTAAAATTTCTGAAATGTTTTCAATACATAGGAAAAATCTTTTAGATGGAATACAGAAATTTTTTGTAAATAATAATAAATTAGTTGCAAATTATAAAAAATTAAAAAATAATATGTTGTTAAATAAAATAGATATATATGAAAAACAAATTGAAGTTTTAAATGGAATAAATTTTTTATCATTGATATTAACTGATATTGACAAAGAAACATCAAAAATTATTTCTGATAAATTAACAAAAAAAAGATCTTTGGTTTTATTAATTGTTTCACAAAATAAAGAAAAATTTGATTTTAGTGTATTTGTTGCAACTGATTACCATTGTTATTGTATTTATGCTGATAAAGTTGCTAAGCTGTTTTCTGAAATTATTGGATGTAAGTATGGTGGTAATAAATATTTTGCTCAAGGTGGATCAAAAAATAAAGAAAAATTAAAAGAAGCTATTGAATATTTAAAAAAATATTTGAACAATCGTATTCATTGTATTAGGCAAGAAATATAAGTATTGTACATAAGTTTTATTATTTTTAAAATATAGTTTTTATTATTTATTTTAAAGATTATATATAAAAATATTATAATTTATTTCAAAAAATTTTATATGATATTTATTTTATTAGATATTATTGATGTTGCAATTTTTATTAAATTTATATAAAAGTTTCAATTAATATTTGTTGTACGCTATAATAAATTACCTTTTTGTATATTGTTTAAATATTGTTGTTAAGGTGTTTTAATTGAATAATATTATAGAAAAAATTAATGAAATATCTACAACATCAAGCGTTTATGTAATTGGTGGATTTGTTAGAGATTTGTTGCTTGGACATATTCCAAGAGATATTGATTTATATGTTAATGATTGTACATTAGAATATTCAAATGAGATAGCAAGAATTTTTAATTCAAAGTTAATAATACTTGATGAAAAAAATAAAAAATATAGAATATTAATAAAAAATAATGCTATAAAAAATATAGACGTATCAATTTTATTTGGCAAAACACTATTTGAAGATTTAAGTAAAAGAGATTTTACGATTAATTCTGTTGCTTTTGATTTAAAAAATTTTAATTATTATAAAAAAAATTTAATTTTTATTGATAAAAGTGTTTTATTAGATTTTAAATTCAAAAAATTAAATACTATATCAAGTGATTCATTTAAATCTGATCCATTGCGTATATTGAGAGGGTTTCGTTTTATCTCTGAAATTGGATTCAATTTTTCAAATGAAACAATTAAACAAATAAAATTTAATGCAAAATTTATAAATAATGTTTCATCAGAAAGAATAAAAAATGAATTTTTTAGAATATTATCTTCAAAAAATGCAACAGATATGATTTATAAAATGTATAACTATGGTTTATTATCCAAAATTTTCCCTGAAATAGATGATATGAAAAAATCTCCAAAAAAATACTATTATCATGATGGAGGATTATTACAACATTCATTTGAAACAATGGAGTCTTTGGAAAATATTTTAAATAAATTGGACAAATATTTTTCTAAAAGTTCTTTTTATATAAAAAAACATTTTTGTAATAATACTTCGTTTTCTGAAAATGTTACAAGAATTGGATTATTAAAATTTTCAGCATTTTTTCATGATAATGCTAAACCAGAAACTGTATCTTTTAAAAATAATAGTATACATTTTTTTAAACATGATGAATATGGTGCTAAAAAAATTGTTAATCGTATGTTAGATTTAAAATGTAGCAAAAATGACATAGAATATGTAAGTTTTCTTATAAAATATCATATGTATCCATCTATGTTAATAAAAAACAATGTTACCACAAAAAAATCTTTTTTGAAACTATTTAAAAAATCTAATGATAATATATATGATTTATTTATTTTGTCTATGTCTGATTGGCATTCATATAAAAAAATATTTGCGTACAAATCAGAAAGTTTAAAATTTCAAAAAAAATATATTTCTGATATTTTTGAATATTACTATGAATTTAAAAATATGGAAAAAATTGTTAATATTATTAATGGGAATATATTAATAGAAAAATTTAATTTAAAACAAGGTCCATGGATAGGATATATTTTAAATTCTGTTTTGCAAAGACAAAAAAGTGGGGAAATATTAAATATTGTTGATGCATTAAATTTTGTTTCAAGCAAATTATTATATGTAGAAAAAATTTACAAAAATTATTGTATATATAAGTGATATAAATGTAATTTTAATGTTTGATGTTTATTATTTTGCGGGCGTAATTTAATGGTAAAATTTTAGCTTCCCAAGTTAGATATGTGGGTTCGATTCCCATCGTCCGCTTTTTGTATATTTTATAAAGTAAATTCTATTTATGTTTTTGTTTGACAAATCTTTAAATATTTTATTTAATAGCTAAACAAAATATTTATTTTTAGATTAATATATTAAAGTAAAGTTCTTTGGAAACTTAATAATGTGCAAACAAACATTTTATACAAATAATCAAAAATTATTTATATAATTATTATTGCATGTTTTTTAAACATGTTATTTATGTTTGTAATGTTGTATTTTGAGCTTATAATATCTCTGTAAATAAAGTTTATTAATTTATGGAGAGTTTGATCCTGGCTCAGGGTAAACGCTGGCGGCGTGCCTAACACATGCAAGTCGAGCGGGGTTCCATATATTTATTTTGGAATCTAGCGGCAAACGGGTGAGTAACGCGTAGGGAACCTACCTCAAAATGTAGAATACCTTTAAGAAATTGAAGTTAATACTACATAAGACCACGGTTTGGCATCAAACAGAGGTTAAAGCAGCAATGTGTTTTGAGATGGTCCTGCGTCCTATCAGCTAGTTGGTAAGGTAATTGCTTACCAAGGCTATGACGGGTATCCGATCTGAAAGGGTGTACGGACACACTGGAACTGAGATACGGTCCAGACTCCTACGGGAGGCAGCAGTGGGGAATTTTGGACAATGGGGGAAACCCTGATCCAGCGACGCCGCGTGGAGGATGAAGGCTTTCGAGTTGTAAACTCCTTTTAGAGGGGAAGAAAAAAATGACGGTACCCTCAGAAAAAGCCACGGCTAACTACGTGCCAGCAGCCGCGGTAATACGTAGGTGGCGAGCGTTACCCGGATTTACTAGGCGTAAAGGGTATGTAGGCGGTTAAGTAAGTCATTAATGAAATTTTTAGGCTTAACCTAAAATAGTTTAATGATACTGTTTGACTTTTGAGTTTGGTATGGGGAGATGGAATTCCTGGTGTAGCGGTGGAATGCGTAGATATCAGGAGGAACACCGATGGCGAAAGCAATCTCCTGGGCCAACACTGACGCTGAAATACGAAAGCTAGGGGAGCAAACAGGATTAGATACCCTGGTAGTCCTAGCCGTAAACGATGTTCACTAGATGTAGGGGGTATCGACCCCTTCTGCGTCGACGCTAACGCATTAAGTGAACCGCCTGGGAAGTACGACCGCAAGGTTGAAACTCAAAGGAATTGACGGGGGCCCGCACAAGCGGTGGAGTATGTGGTTTAATTCGACGCAACGCGAAAAACCTTACCTGGGCTTGAACTGCTGATGGTAAAAACCGGAAACGGCAATGACCTGCAAAGGAGTTAGCAGAGGTGCTGCATGGCTGTCGTCAGCTCGTGTCGTGAGATGTTGGGTTAAGTCCCGCAACGAGCGCAACCCCTATCCCATGTTACCTGTAGTTAATACAGGGTCTCTGAGGAAACTGCCATTGATAAGATGGAGGAAGGTGGGGACGACGTCAAGTCATCATGGCCTTTATGTCCAGGGCTACACACGTACTACAATGGTCAGTACAAATGGTGGCGATATCGTAAGATGGAGCAAATCCCCAAAAGCTGACCTCAGTTCGGATTGTGGGCTGCAATTCGCCCACATGAAGTAGGAATCGCTAGTAATCGCAGATCAGCAAGCTGCGGTGAATACGTTCCCGGGCCTTGTACACACCGCCCGTCACACCACGAAAGTCAGTTGTGACAGAAGTCGTTGAGCTAACCGTAAGGAGGTAGGCGCCTAAGTTATGGTTGATGATTGGGGTGAAGTCGTAACAAGGTAGCCGTACGAGAACGTGCGGCTGGATCACCTCCTTTTTAGGGAGTAAACATGCGTTTTAGATCATTATGATAACAGTCTAAAATGAGATGTTAATGGTCGGACTGGGTTTATTGGTGTTTTAAGGGTTATTTATTTTGTAGGGCGTTTATTTGTGTGTTATTTAATTTGTTTTTTTTATGTTTAGTGGGGTGTATAAGCGGGCCTATAGCTCAGTTAGTTAGAGCGCACCCCTGATAAGGGTGAGGTCTGTGGTGCAACTCCACATAGGCCCACCAAATTCGAATAATATTTTATTTCATAAGTTGTAAGGTATGTGATATTTGTATATAATTGAGCTTAATGGTATAAGGGGATATAGCTCAGTTGGAAGAGCGCCTGCTTTGCAAGTAGGAGGTCGTCGGTTCAAATCCGTCTATCTCCAAGATATGTTTTCAAAACAGATTCAATGTAGATGTATCACGAATATATGTTAGATATTGTATGAATAGCTCATTGAAAACTTAATATGAATAAAAATAGGTCGAGTATTTCGTATTGGCTTTTTTAAAAGATAGAGAATCGTAATTATATATTCTTATATTCTTACAAAAAGCGAAATTAGATAATGTGACCAAGCTAGTAAGTGCATATGGTGGATGCCTTGGCTAAGACTGTCGATGAAGGACGTGGTAAGCTGCGTTAAGCGTCGGGTAGGTGCAAACAACCTTTAATCCGGCGATCTCCGAATGGGGTAACCCACTACAAAGTAAATTTGTAGTATCCGAAAGGATGGCAACCTAGGGAAGTGAAACATCTCAGTACCTAGAGGAAAAGAAATCAATTGAGTATACCGAAAGTAGTGGCGAGCGAAATTGGTGAAGCCTAAACCATTATGTTTACATGATGGGGTTGTAGGACCGTAATAAGTAAAGTTATAAATCAAAAAATTAATAGAACGGTTTGGAAAATCCGACCATAGAAGGTGAAAGTCCTGTAAATGAAAATTTTTTGACTTGAAACGGTATCCTAAGTACCATCGGACACGTGAAATCTGGTGGGAATCTGGGGGGACCACCCTCCAAGGCTAAATACAAGTCTTAGACCGATAGTGAACTAGTACCGTGAGGGAAAGGCGAAAAGAACCGCGGGAGCGGAGTGAAATAGAACCTGA
>JAISEY010000001.1 GCA_031263865.1 Endomicrobium sp. | reverse complement strand
ACTAATTTGCCTATGTATAAAAAATCAAAAATTGGAATAGGATATCTTACACAAGAAACATCAATATTTAGAGGACTTAGTGTAGAAGATAATCTTATTTCTATAGTTCAAATGCTTAACATTTCAAAAAATGAAGAGAAAAATATAGTTGATAAATTAATTTTTGATTTTGGATTTATAAAATTGCGGAAACAATGTAGTTTAAATTTATCAGGTGGAGAAAAAAGACGTTTAGAAATTGCTAGAGCAATGATAACAAATCCTAAGTTTTTATTTTTGGATGAACCTTTTGCGGGTGTAGATCCGTTAACTGTTGATGATATACAAAAAATTATTGTTAATTTAAAAAATAATGGAATTGGGATTTTTATAACAGATCATAATGTTAGAGAAACTCTTGAAATTATTGATAGAGCATATATAATTTATGATGGTAAAATTTTATTTGATGGAAATAGAGAAGAATTGCTAAAAAATAAAAAAGCTAAAAATTTATATTTTGGAGATAATTTTAAAATGTAAAAAATTTATTAATTATTTTGCTTTGATAGAAAAAATTATTGTACAATGTTTTATTTTAATTGTATATTATTTAATAATATATTTTGTTTTGCTTAATTAAAAATTATATATTGTTTTGGAGTCGTTGATGAAAATTATGGATTTTTTAAGTGAAGATTCAATAATAGTTGATTTAAAATCAATTGACAAAAAATCTGCGATCGTTGAACTTGTTGATGTTTTAAAAGATACTGGAAAAATAAATGAAACAAAGGAAATTACTAACATTATTTTTGATAGAGAAAAACTTAGTTCTACAGGTATTGGACAAGGAGTGGCTATACCACATTGTAAAACAAATTTTATTAACAAACAATTTGGGGCATTGGGTATTTCTCACAAAGGAATAGAATTTAATTCTCTTGATGGAGAATTAGTTTATATAATTTTTCTTTTTATTAGTCAAAAAGATATAGATGGTCAACATTTCAAAGCATTATCTAAAATATCAAGATTATTTAAAAATAAAAATTTGAGAGAATCAATAAAAAAATCTACAAACATAGATGAAATTATAAAAATTATAAATCAATATGACAATGTTAATTAAAATAAAAAAATATTTTATTATGTTAATACAATAATTTGTATATAAAAGATATAATATATATTATTTTAACGTTTATACTTTAAATTTATTTTTGTATATTAATTAAATTTATGCCAAAATTATATATAATTTCTGGAATGTCTGGAGCTGGTAAAAGTCAGTCCCTTAAAATATTTGAGGATTTTGGTTTTTTTTGTATTGATAATATACCAATTCAAATTATTAAAAGTTTTATAGATTTTTTTGTAAAAAATTACAATTATTATAAAAATATTGTTATAAGCATTGATTCTAGATCAGGGGAAAAAATAAAACTTTTTAAAAATATAATTTCAATATTGAAACAGAAAAATATAAGTTATAAAATTATTTTTTTAAATGCATCAAATTCTGTTTTGTTAAAACGATATTCAGAAACACGAAGACGTCATCATTTGGGTAAATCTGTATCTGAAGGCATAATGTTGGAACGAAAAATAATGAATAGTATTTTTTTAATTTCTGATGAAGTGATAGATACTTCAAATCTTACATTAGGTGAATTAAAAAAAAATATTTCTGTAATTTCGTGTGTAAAGTATTTTAATAAAAAAAAATATTTAAATATTTCTATAATTTCATTTGGATATAAATATGGCTTACCTAATGATTCTGATATAGTTTATGATGTTCGTTTTATAACAAATCCGAATTATGTACATAAATTAAAAAATAAAAATGGAATTGATGAATCTGTTAGAAAATACATAGAAAAACAAAGTGTATTTAATGATTTTTTTGTTACTTTTTCAAAACTTATAGAAACAACTATTTCTGGTTATATTAATGAGGGTAAAAGTTATTTAACAATAGCCATAGGATGTACAGGAGGCAAACATAGATCTGTTTGTGTTGCTGAAAAATTGGCAGTATTTTTAAAATATAAAAAATATAAAATTAAACTTAATCACAGAGATATTTTACGTGTAAAGTAATATTCTATTGTTTTTATTGTATTATAGTGGAGAAGAAAATATTGTTATGAATAATATAAATATAATAAATTTTTGTATTATAGCTCATATAGATCATGGGAAGAGCACTGTTGCTGATAGGTTGCTTGAATATACTGGGACTGTTTCTAGTAGGAAAATGAAAAATCAAATTCTTGATGATATGGATTTAGAAAAAGAAAGGGGTATAACAATAAAATCTAAAACAGTAAGAATGAATTATATAGATGTTAATAATAATAAATATATTTTTAATTTAATTGATACTCCTGGACATGTAGATTTTACATATGAAGTATCAAGAGCACTTATTGCATGTGATGGAGCAATATTAGTTATAGATTCTACACAAGGTGTAGAAGCTCAAACTATAGCAAATGAAAAATTAGCAAAGGATGCAAGACTTAAAATAATTCCAGTAATAAATAAAATAGATTTACCTACATCTGATATTGATGGTGTTTCAAAACAGATAAAAAACATGTTTAATTTAAATATAGAACCTGTTTGTATAAGTGCTAAAAATGGGGTTGGAATTGATAAACTAATAAAATCAATAATTGCTAATATTCCAAAAGCTGATATTAAAATTGATAAACCACTTTCAGCTTTAGTTTTTGATTCATTTTATGATTCTTACCGTGGTGTTATAGTTATCGTAAAAATATTTGATGGTACAATTTGTGAAGGAATGAATATAAAATTTATAACACAAAATGTTGAATATAGTGTATCTGAAGTTGGATATGTACAAATGAAGTTAATTCCTTCAAATAAACTTATTTCTGGAGAAGTTGGATATATTGTTGCTAATATAAAAAATATTGATGATGTAAAAATTGGTGATACAATAACTGAATGTTCAAACTTAACTAAAAATATACATAAAGGATATAAAAAAATTAAACCATTTGTTTTTGCTGGTTTATATTTAAATAATTCGTCCGAATATAATTTATTAAAAATAGCTCTAAGTAAATTGAGACTTACAGATTCATCGTTTGTTTATTTTCAGGAAACTTCTTTTTCATTAGGGTATGGTTTTAGATGTGGTTTTTTAGGATCATTGCATTTAGAAATAATAAAAGAAAGATTAAAAAGAGAATTTGGATTAAATGTTTTTGTTACAATACCAAATGTTGTTTATGAAATAAGAAAAAATGATAATATTATTGTTGTTGACAATCCAACAAAGTTTCCAAATAATGTATCATCGCATAAAATTTTTGAACCATATGTTGAAGCAAGTATAATTTGTCCTGTTGATTATTTGGGATCAATATTTGAATTATGTAAAAAAAGAAGAGGAGAACAAGTTGTTATGAAATATATTGATGAAAAAATTGTTATGTTGGTATATAATATGCCTCTTTCTGAAATTATAATTGGATTCTATGATTTATTAAAATCAGTATCTAAAGGATATGCATCTTTTGATTATAAACATATATCATATAAAATTGCAAATTTATTAAAATTAGAAATTATTGTAAATCATGAAATTATTGATGCGTTTACGAGTATAGTCCATAAAGATAAAGCTAATAATATTGCACATTTTTTTATTAGCAAATTAAAATCAATTATTCCTCGACATATGTTTGAAATACCGATACAAGCGAAAATAAATAATAAAATAATTGCAAGAGAGACTATATCAGCAATTCGCAAGGATGTACTTGCAAAATGTTATGGGGGAGATATAACTAGAAAACGAAAATTACTTGAAAAACAAAAAGAAGGTAAAAGAAAAATGAAACAATTTGGGAAAATTAATATTCCAGTTGATGCATTTGTAGATGTTATAAAAATTGATGAATATTAAAATTATGTTATTATAATTTTGTATTGGATTAAAATTTATGGAATTAAAACTTTTTATTTTAGGAATTATATTTTTTGCAATTGCAATGTTTATGTTATTTGTGAGAAAATATTTTAAAAATTTATTTTTTTACAAAATATTTAAAACTTTTTATTCTGCAATTGATTGTTTATGGACATCGATTTTAGTTGCATCGTTTGTTATGTTTTTTATTATACAAGCGTTTAAAATACCATCTAGTAGTATGGAAAAAACATTAAAAATTGGAGATTATTTATTTGTCAATAAATTTATATATGGTATAAAAATTCCATTTGTTAATACAGAAAAACGATATATTGTACTTAGAAATGTAAAGCGTGGAGATATAGTTGTTTTTAAATGTCCTATAAATAAAAGTGGATTTAAAAAAACTGATCATTATGTAAAAAGATGTGTTGCTGTTGGAGGAGATAAAGTTGAAATAAAAAATAAAAAACTTTATATTAATGATGTTTATATAGAAGAGCCTTATGTATATTATAATAATTCTATAATTAATAATAAAAATTTCTATATTAGTGATTTTAAATATTATCAAAAATTTTGGGAAAGTGGAAAGTTTGTTTCAATTCCATTAGATTATGTATTATATAATTTTGGACCAGTTATTATTCCAAAAAATCATTATATGATGTTAGGTGACAATAGAAATGTTTCTTTTGATTCTCGTTTTTGGGGTCCTTTACATGATAAATATATTGAAGGAAAGGCATTTTTAATTTATTGGCCTATTAAAAATGTTAGGATAATATGAACTATATTTATTGGAGTATATTTTCAATATTTTTTTTAATTTTGGAAATATTAACTTCATCTCTATTTTTTATATGTTTTTCTATAGGTTCTTTGTTTACTGCGATATTGTCATTGTTTTTTATTAAAAATAATTTTTTTTTGATAACTTTTTTCTCTTTTGTTTCTGTTTTAACAATGTATTTTTTGAAACCGTTATTAAATGCAGTATTTAATAAATATAAATATGTAAAGACAAATGTTGATTCTTTAATTGGAGAAAAAGCTGTAGTCATTAATAAAATTTCTCGTTTTGAATTTGGTACTGTTAAGATTTTTGGAGAAACATGGATAGCAAAGTCTTTTAGTGAAATAGCTGCAGGTGAAATTGTAATTATAAAGAGTATTAGTGGTACAGTATTATTTGTTTATAATATTAAAAATAATTATTTGGAGGAATAAAATGGATTTGTTTGTTTTTGTTATTTTAGCTTTTGTTATTATTTTTATATCTAATTCTATAAAAATAATTAGACAATATGAAAAAGGTTTAATAGAAACTTTGGGTAGATATACTTGTACAAAAAATTCAGGAGCAAATATAATTATACCAATGTTTCAGAAAATTGTAAGAGTTGATATGAGAGAGAGAGTTATTGATGTTCCACC